>NZ_JBYTBG010000023.1:0-78096 GCF_058788915.1 Brevibacillus sp. FW301-21C12A | reverse complement strand
GAACGCTTAGTCATTCAAGAATCCCACCCGTACACCGCAAGGTGGAAGGCTTGCGGCTTTAGCCGTGGGAGTCTCAAAAGGTAACCCAGAAGTTTTGGCTCAATTGAACATGATTAATTTGACGCAAAAAGACCTGGAGCTGATTGCAGGGCTTCGTCCTGTCGTCGTGGAGCAAATTGAGCAAATCACCGCCTCGTTCTACGAAGCGATCCTGCACGTCGATTCATTAAAAGAGATTATTACGAGCCATACGACGGTCAATCGTCTGCGGCAAACGTTGTCCAGCCATTTGATTGAGATGTTCGACGGCCGTATTGATGAGGCTTTTGTTGAAAAACGGATGCGAATTGCCATGGTGCACCAAAAAATCGGGTTGCCCTCGAAGTGGTATATGGGCTCGTTTCAAAATCTGCTCAGCACCTTGCTGCGCATCGTCGATAGTTTGCAAGGCACTCACCCGGACTGCTCCGGTCTGGCACAGGCTGTCACCAAGCTGCTCAGCCTCGAACAGCAGTTGGTTTTGGAAGCGTACGAGCATCAGACGCGGATGGAGGAGCAACGGGCGAAAGCGATTATCGAATACCAGGCGCTTCACGACGATTTGAAGGGCTTGCCCAACCGGAGGAAGCTGCATGTAACGTTGCAGGAGACGATTGAGATAAGCAGGGAGGACAACTCCCGTTTTGCTGTGCTGGTGCTGGATATTGATCGGTTTAAATTGATTAACGATTCGCTTGGACACACGTACGGAGATCGCTTTTTGCAAGAGGTGAGCGACCGCATTCGCAAAAGCACCGAAGGATTCGACGTCATGATCGCGCGGATGGGGGGAGACGAATTTACGCTGATTTGCAAAAACGTGTCCTCCGACCGGGATTTTTCGGAGCTGTCCGAGCAGGTCGTCAAGGAGATTGAGATTCCGTACCGTCTGCAGAGCAACGACTATTACGTCTCGGCGAGCATCGGCATTGCCATCTATCCCGATCACGGCACAACTGTGGAGGAATTGCTGAAAAATGCCGACACGGCGATGTACGAGGTGAAGAAAAACGGCAAGAACGGCTACCAGTTTTTCACCAACGAGCTGGACAACCAACTGCTGCTGCGCTTTGAGCTGGAAAGCGACTTGCGCAAGGCAGTCAAGGAAAATGAGTTTACGCTGTTCTACCAGCCGCAGGTGCAGGCGCTCAGCAATGAAATCATCGGGGTCGAAGCGCTTGTCCGCTGGAACCACCCGACAAAGGGCATGCTCTCGCCGGGCATTTTTATTCCGTTGGCGGAGGAAACAGGACTCATCTACGACATCGGCACATGGACGCTGAGGGAAGCTTGCCGGCAAATGAAAGAATGGCATGATGCAGGCGGGCCGCTCATTCCCGTCTCCGTCAACTTGTCTTCGCGGCAGTTCCACCAGGCGAACCTGGTCGAATACATTCGCGACATCCTGGAAGAAACGGGGCTGGAAGCGAAATATTTGGAGCTGGAAATTACGGAGAGCATGATGATGGACCCGGATTTGTCCACGGAAATTCTCAACAAGCTGAACGATTTTGGGGTGAAAATCAGTCTCGACGATTTTGGTACCGGATACAGCTCGTTGAGTTACCTCAAGCTGTTGCCCATTCATAAGCTGAAAATTGACCGCTCCTTCATTACCGACATCACGCGAAATGCGAGCGACCAGGCTATCGTGGCGACGATCATCTCGATGGCGAAGCATTTGAACATGGACGTGATCGCGGAAGGAATCGAAACACAAGGCCAACTGGACTTTTTGACGGAAAACGCCTGCAAGGAAATTCAGGGCTATTACTTCAGCCGACCGTTGCCAGCAACCGAAGTAGAGGAAACTTTTTTTGTCCCTTACAGACTGTCCCAGCTCTCCTAAGAGATTGACAGCCGATGCATAGAATGGAATCATTTTGTAATTCCTGCTACAATAAAGAGAGTCCCTTCGGGGGCTATTTTTCTAAGGAGGTTTTTTCGATGAAAAACATGGCGTTCATCAAACTCGTCTATGAAAAACAACTGGGGGGTGACATTTATTATGAACCCTAGTATTTTGCAAGGCACGCGAAAGCATCTGATTAACCAGCTTGTCTTTTTCGATGAGCAATATTCGCTCTTTTTCGATCATTATGTCCGGGATTACGGAAAAGAAAAACAGACGGTTGACGACATGATCCAGCGCTACAAGCAGACGCTGGAACAACTGCTCGCCAAAGACGACAGTGCGCTGTTTGAGTCGCTCAAGTCAGTGACTTTGCTTGGCAGCAGCGTGAAGGTGCTATTTGAAGAGGATGGCTTTGAGGAATCATTCACTGTGGTGTACCCCACAGACATTGATCCAGATAACAACAGAATCTCATTCTTGTCGCCCATCGGCAGACAGTTGCTGCTGGCCGCTCCACACGATTTTGTTGTTCTGGAGAGCCCGGTCGGCAGGCAGCAGGTGCAAGTGCGGGAGATAAGCTTTACATATATGGGCGGTTTTTCAGCTCAGTAGTCATGATGAAGGGAAAAGGCGCTAACGGTTCGGTTAGTGTCTTTTCTTTTTCCAGGCAAAAGGAGGAGAGCAAAATGACAGGATACGACCAGCTCGATGGCGTACACATCCCTTGGCAACGGTTGACGACCGCATACGGGCGAGGAACCGAGCTGCCTGCGCTGATGGCAGCGCGCGCCTACGAGAAAATCGCTCCGCTGATCGAGCATCAGAGCACACTGTGGCAAGTGACTCCCACATTATCCCTTTATGGAATCAGGTTGCCCGCCGCTTTGTAGATGCGGTACCATTCTTCCCGGGTCAAGCTCAGGTCTGCCCCTTTGCACGCGTCCTTGAGCCGTTGCGCATTGGTCGTCCCGAGCACTACTTGAATATTGGCGGGATGGCGGGTAATCCACGCGACAGCGATGGCGGTGTTCGTCACCTCGTACTTTTCCGCGATGCTGTCGATCACCTTGTTCAGCTCCGGGAAATGAATCAGGTCGCCGAGAAACGGGCCGCTGAACATGCCGTGCTGGAAAGGCGACCACGCCTGCATCGTAATGTCGTGCAGACGGCAGTATTCCAGAATGCTACTGTCGCGGTTGAGCGATTGGTCTGTTTTCATGTTCAGGGAGATGCCGGAATCGATCAAGGGTGTGTGCGCGATACTGAACTGGATTTGGTTGACCACGAGCTTTTGCGGTATGTACTTTTGCAAGAGCGCGATTTGCGCGGGGTTCTGGTTGGACACCCCGAAATAGTTGACCTTGCCCTGGTCCTGCAACTGCTGAAAAGCTTCCGCGACTTCCTCTGGCTCCATCAACGGGTCCGGGCGATGGAGGAGCAGAATATCCAGATAGTCCGTTTTCAACCGTTTCAATATGCCGTCGACCGAGGCGAGAATATGCTCTTTGGAAAAGTCGTAGTAATTTTCCTTGGAGCGAATGCCGCATTTGCTCTGCAAAATCATTTTCTCGCGAATCGCCGGGTTCATCTGGATGGCGTCGGCAAAATGCGCCTCGCAGCGGCCTTGTCCGTATATATCCGCATGGTCGAAAAAATTGATCCCTTCTTCGAGCGCTGTACGGATCAAGTTTTCCGCTTCTGCCAGGGAAAGCTGGGTCAGGCGCATATTGCCCATAATCATGTTGGAAGCGTGCAACTCGGTGTTTTTGATCGGATAAACCTTCACGTTCATTCCCCCATCCAATTTTTCGCTCCGTAATACTTTCGGCAATCGCGATCGTTGTCCCTACCGCTATTTGATTCCAAGCCCGCGTTTTTTGCGCACGAGCGTCGAGATATTCACCCCGAGCTTGTCCGCGCATTCCTGCATCGTGCTCGTTTCTTTCAATACGCGCTGGATGTATTCCCGCTCAAACCGTTCGACCGCTTCCTTGAGCGCAAGCGGTTGCTCCATTTTAGCCAGATGCAGCGGGAGCGCGCTATGCTGCGAATTGCGAATCGAGGCAGGAAGCTGGTCGTACGTGATGCGTCCATTTTCGCACATGTGGTAGGAGCGCTCCACGACGTTTTTCAGCTCGCGGACGTTCCCTGGCCAGTCGTAATCGACGAGCGCTTCCAGCGCGTCGGTTTCGAGGCGCATTTCCTGCTGGTATTTCCACTCCAGCTTTTTTAAATAGTAGAAAACGAGAGCGGGAATATCTTCCCGGCGTTCGCGCAAGGGTGGGATGGTCAGCGACAGCACGTTCAGCCGGTAGTACAAGTCCTGGCGAAACTGCTTCTGCTCGACCATCGCTTCCAGGTCGCTGTTGGTCGCCGCGATGATCCGCATGTTCACCTGGCGCGACGTTTTTCCGCCCAGCCGCCTGATTTTGCCGTCCTGCAAAACGTTCAGCAGCTTGACCTGCAACGGAAACGGCAAATCGCCGACTTCGTCGAGGAAGACCGTGCCGCTGTGCGCCAGCTCAAACAGTCCTTCCTTCGCCTGGCTGGCTCCGGTGAACGCGCCTTTTTCGTAGCCGAACAATTCCGACTCCAGCAGATGGTCGGGGATCGCCCCGCAGTTGATTTTGATAAACTCGCCCGAGCGTCCGCTCTGTGCGTGAATGTAGTTCGCCAAAACGTCTTTGCCGACGCCGGACTCGCCAAGCAGCAAAATCGGCGAATCGTTGGCCGCAAAGCGATTCGCCAGCGAGACGATCCGGTGCATCATGCTGCTGCGGTAGATGATCTGGCCGCCCGAGTCGATGTCGTTTTGGATCTGCTCTAGCGCGCGTTGGAACGAAGAATTGATCTGGCGCGTTTCCTCCAGCTCCTGCTGCAGCTTGTTCAGCTCGGTAATATCGCGGACGTTGCCGACGACAAACAGCAGCTCCCCGTTTGGATCGAGCAGCGGCGTCGCGGTATTGATCGCCGTCCGGCCGTTGGCGTAATGGATGACGACGCTATGCGTCTGCTTTGTCGCGATCGCTCTGGCGGCGGAGGAATCCGGAACCATGTGCATTTCTTTTTGTTCAATATAACTGAAGTTGTTCAGGATATCAGCAGGAATCCCGGTAATGCTCAAATAGGCGTCGTTGTACAGGAGCACATAGCCGTTGCGGTCGCAGATCGCCAGACCGTCGTGGGAAGTTTTGAAAATGGTCATAATCAACTGGACGAGCTCGGTATTGTCGCTTCCCTGGAAAAATTTGGTCTGATACATGGTGTTCCTCCTTGGGCATGGCTTGTTGCTTGTTTGCAAAATAATCAGAATTGAGCATCCGTGCGCAAAAATGCATATGCAAAATGAATCATCAAGTACATTCGTTGTAAAGAAACCGCTTTCATTCGCTTGGCACGCAACTTGCTCATACGTTATGGTGAACGATGGAGAAAGCGAGGGATGTTTTCATGTCTTCATTATATCAGGTATTGACTCCTGCGGGAGAGCTGACAGCGGCGATTGACGGGCGACTGGATGAGTCCATGATGATAAACATGTATGAACAGATGGTGCGGGTGCGTTTGTTCGACCGCAAGTCGATCCATTTGCAGCGCCAGGGGCGGATGGGGACGTACGCGCCGTTTGAAGGGCAGGAGGCTTCGCAGGTCGGAAGCGCGCTGGCGCTCAAGCCCGGGGATTGGCTGTTTCCCACTTACCGCGATCACGCAGCGGCGATTGTGCATGGACAGTCGATGGCGCGCGTGTTTTTGTACTGGATGGGCCATATGGAGGGCAGCATCAGCCCGAAAGGCTTGAACATCATGCCGCCATGCGTGCCGATTGCGACACAGATGGTTCACGCGGTTGGCACGGCGTGGGCGAGCAAGCTGCAAAACGAGCAGCACGTCAGCCTGGCCTACTTTGGCGATGGGGCGACGTCGGAGGGCGATTTCCATGAAGCGCTCAACTTTGCCGGGGTGTTCCAGACGCCGACGATTTTTTTCTGTCAAAACAACGGCTATGCGATCAGCGTGCCGTTTTCCCAGCAATCTGCTTCGAAAACGATTGCCCAGCGCGCAGCCGCCTATGACATTCCCGGCGTGCGCATCGACGGCAACGATATTTTCGCCGTCTGGCTGACGATGCAAGAAGCGGTGGAGCGGGCTTTGAACGGGCAAGGGCCAACCTTGATCGAAGCGGTGACATTCCGCTACGGCGCCCACACGACCGCAGACGATCCGAAAAAGTACCGCGATCAGGAAAAACTGGCAAAGGAGTGGAGAAGCGAGCGCGATCCGATCCAGCGGCTGCGCACGTTCCTCGTCCGGCGCGGGCTGTGGAACGACGCCAAGGAAGCGGAGCTGATCGCCCGGGCAAACGAGCAGATTGACGCGGCACTGGCGGAAGCGGAGAGCTATCCGAAATCCCGGCCGGAAGACATGTTCAAGCACGTGTACGCAGAGCCGACCTGGATGGCAGTCGAGCAGGAAGGCGAGCTTGCGAAGCCAGCGAAGAAGGAGGACATCCCGGCATGATTCGCAAACTGACGATGATTCAGGCAATTACGGAAGCCATGGATCAAAAGATGGCAGAAGATTCGCGCGTCATGCTGCTCGGCGAAGACATCGGCGTGAACGGAGGGGTTTTTCGCGCGACCGAAGACTTGATTCACAAATACGGGGCCACTCGCGTCGTCGACACGCCGCTGTCCGAGGCGGGCATGATCGGGGCGGCCATCGGGCTTGCCATGAACGGGCTGATTCCGGTCGTCGAGATTCAGTTTCTGGCCTTTATTTATCCCGGCTTCGAGCAGATCGTGTCCCATGCAGCGCGGATGCGTTACCGGACTCGCGGCCAGTACCATGTGCCGATGGTCATTCGCACGCCATACGGCGCAGGCATTCGCGGGCCGGAGCTGCACTCGGAGAGCGTCGAGACGTTTTTTGCCCACGTGCCAGGGCTGAAGGTAGTGGCGCCGAGCACGCCCTATGACGCAAAAGGCTTGCTGATCGCTGCGATGGAAGACCCGGACCCGGTCATCTTTTTGGAGCCGACCAAGCTGTATCGGGCTTTCAAGGAAGAAGTCCCCGAAGAGATGTACTGCGTGCCGATCGGGAAAGCAAAAGTGGTGCGCGAAGGCACGGATATTTCGATTTTTGCCTGGGGAGCGATGCTGCGCGTAGCCGAGGAAGCGGCGAAGCGGATTGAGCGTGAGCAGGGAGCGAGCTGTGAGGTCGTGGACTTGCGCACGATCTACCCGCTCGACCGCGACGCGATTGTCCAGTCGATCAAAAAGACCGGGCGCGCCGTCGTCGTCCACGAGGCGCACAAGACCGCAGGGATGGGAGCGGAAATCATCTCGATCATTAACGATGAGGCGCTGATTTATTTGAAGGCTCCCGTGAAGCGGATTACGGGCTTTGACGTGCCTGTCCCGCAGTTCAGCATCGAGGACGATTATTTGCCGACGCCCGCGCGCGTCATGAGCGGCATAGTGGAAACGCTTACGTTTTAGCGTAAAGGAGCGAGGAACATGGTGGAGTTCAAACTCCCGGATGTGGGAGAAGGCATGCATGAAGGGGAAATCCTCAAGGTGCTGGTTCGCCCGGGCGAAGCAGTCGTCCAGGACCAGCCTGTCATTGAGGTACAGACGGACAAAGTCAGCGCAGAGCTGTCCGCTCCGGCAACCGGGGTCGTCCAGGAAATTCGCATTGCCGAGGGCGACACGGTCGAGGTGGGAACGGTACTGCTGGTGATCGACACAGGGGCAGCAAGCGGAGAGGGCACGGAAGCGAAGCCGACTGTTACGCCTGTATCTGCACCGGAAAAGCAATCGACCGCTACGGTTCCGGCTCGTCAAGGGGCGAGCCGTTCCTTGGCGACGCCGTACGTGCGGCAGTTGGCGCGAGAAATGAAAATCGACATTGAACAGGTGAGCGGCACGGGGCCAGCCGGACGCGTCACCGAAGAAGATTTGCGCCAGTTTGCCAGCGCCGGGCAAAAGCGCGCGCTGCAAGAAGTATCGGCGACTGCTTTTGCCGCAGCTCCCGTGAACGAGCCGGCGGAGCCTGCGCGTCCAGTGACGCCAGCAGCCGTTAGCAAGACGGCAGAACAGGAAAAGCCCGTGCAAAAGCAAGCGGCCTCCCAGGCGTCGGCCTTGCCCGTGGGCGTGGGCGATCACCTGATCGAACGTCTGCCGCTGAAAGGCATCCGCAAAAAAATCTCCGAGCACATGGTGAAATCCGTGACGGTCATTCCGCACGTCACCTCTGTCGACGAGCTGGAAATGGATCAGCTTCAGGCGCTGCGGGAGCGGCTGAAACCGCATGCCGAGAAAAAGCAGCTCAAGCTGACGTTTTTGCCGTTTTTCATCAAGGCGCTGGTGATCGCGCTGAAGGAATATCCGGTCATGAACGCTTCCATTGACGATGCTACCAACGAAATTTTGCTAAAGCGCTTTTATCATATCGGGATTGCAACCGATACGCCGGACGGGCTGATCGTGCCTGTTATCCGGGACGCAGACCGCAAATCCATTTTTCAACTGGCAGCGGAGATCAAACAACTGGCTGAGCTTGCTCGCGAAGGCAAGCTGACGCTTGAGCAGATTACAGGCGGGACGTTTACGATCAGCAATGTGGGGCCGATCGGCGGCCTGCAAGCGACGCCGATCATCAACCATCCGGAGGTTGCGATTTTGGCCCTGCACAAAATGGAAAAGCGCTGGGTCGTGCGCGAAGAGGAAGGCGTAATTCGGCAAATGATGAACATATCGCTGTCCTTTGACCACCGGCTGATCGACGGAGTGACGGCAGTGCGCTTTACCAACCGGATCAAGGAGCTGCTCGAAGATCCGAATCTATTGTTCGCGGAGATGGTCTAAATGGTAGTTGGGGAAATCGCAATCGAAACAGACGTTGTCGTCATCGGAGGGGGCCCTGGCGGCTATGCGGCGGCCATTCGCCTCGGCCAGTTGGGCCAATCAGTCGTCCTGGTGGAAAAAGAGGTGTTGGGCGGCGTGTGCCTCAACCGGGGCTGCATTCCCTCCAAAGCGTTGATTCATGCCGCAGGCGAGTACCATAAGCTGGCCGGGCTGGGCAAGCTGGGGATCAGGCTGCCGGACGGAAGCGCGGCGTTTCACATGCCGGACTGGCAAGCGTGGAAAGAGTCCGTAGTTGCGCAATTGAGCCAGGGGGTAGAGCAGCTTTGCCAGGCAAACGGAGTGACGGTAGTCAAAGGCTCCGCCACGTTTCTTTCTGCCGACCGGATCGGAGTCGAGACTGGCGGCGATTTTGAGACGTACAAGTTCCGCCAGGCGATCATTGCCACAGGCTCCCGCCCTTTTGCGCCGAAGGCTTTGGCGCCGGACCATGAGCGTATTCTGGATTCCACGGACTTGTTGAACCTGCAGGAACTGCCGAAGTCGCTTGCGATCATTGGCGGCGGCTATATCGGGATGGAGCTGGGCATGGCGCTTGCCAAGCTGGGAACGAGCGTGACGGTCGTAGAGGCAGCACCAGGCATTTTGCCGCAGACGGCTCCCCACTTGACGCAGGAAGTGCGGAAGCAGGCGAAAAAGCTGGGGATAAGCGTGAAGACGGCGACAAAAGTCGAGGAAATCTCGCGTAGCGGTGACCAGGTGACACTTGCCGTCCTCTCTGAGCCGCACGGACGCGAAGAGCTTACGGTGGACAAAGCATTGGTGACGATTGGCCGGGTGCCGAACACGGGGGATATCGGGTTGGGGCAAGCCGGAGTCGTGATCGATGAAAAAGGCTACATTCCCGTCAATGCCGAGTGCCGCACCAACCAGCCGCACATTTTTGCCATTGGCGATGTGACGCCCGGGCCTGCACTGGCGCACCGCGCCTCGAAGCAAGGCATCGTGGCCGCCGAAGTCATCGCGGGCTTGCCAAGCAGCGTGGACTCGCCGTATGTCCCTTACGTCATTTTTACCGACCCGCCAATCGCCGGTGTCGGCCTGACGCCAGAAGAAGCAAAGGAGCAGGGCTATCGGGTCAGAACGGCGTCGTTTCCGTATCGGGCGAACGGCAAAGCTTTGGTGATCGACGAGCGTGACGGCTTCGCAGAAGTGGTCGTCGAGGAAGACACGCACCTGCTAGTGGGCATGCACGTAGTCGGCGCGGATGCACCGAACCTCATCGGAGAAGGTGCGCTGGCTCTGGAGCTTGCTGCCAGAGTCGAGGATTTGGCGCTCACCATCCACCCGCACCCGACCTTGAGCGAGGTGTGGCTGGAAGCAGCGGAAGCCGCCCTCGGACACGCCATCCACATCGTCAACAAAAAATGAGCGAAAACCTCCTTGCTCGCGAATGGAACGCGAAAGGGGGTTTTTTCTTGTCTGCCCGAAAGTATATCTTTTCCTGCATGAAACCAAACTAAGTAGGAAACGGCACGTTCGGCTGCAAAAAAGGAGAGGGCACGATGGGAGACTGGGTGACGATTTGGATCGGAGCAAGTATCGGGGCATTTCTGGCGATCGTGTTGCTCGCGACCGTAGCGTTTTGCTTTTCGCGCGGATTCGTGCGCTGGGCGGTCGGCCACTTCGCCAAAATCGTGATGAACGACCGCTATCCGGAAAACATATGGGAAATCGTCTCGGCGCTGACGCGCGTCTCTCCCCAAAAGGTGCTGGAAAACAGCTTGCGCGCTGCGGAGGGCACCGCGATTGACAGGCCGTTCGGCACGCCGCGAAAATTTTTGAATTACGACGGTCTCCTGTTTTCCCCCGCGCAATTGTCGGTGCTTCCTGCGCCTGAAAATGCCGAGGTCGATATGCGCCTCACCATCGGGCCGATGGCCAAAAAACCGTTGACGCTGGAGATTCCGCTGTTGGCTGGCGGGATCGGCTTTGGCGTTGGCGTGACGGATAAAACCAAGATCGCCATTGCCAAAGGGACGGCTGCGGTCGGCACCGTCACGAATACGGGAGAAGGCGGTTTCTTACCCGAAGAAAGAGAAAACGCAAAATATTTGATCTATCAATATCATTCCGCGACATGGACAAAGAGTCCGGAGATTCTCAAGCAAGCCGACGCGATAGAAATCCGGATCGGCCAAGGCGCTACCGCCGGAGCTGCGACTTTTATCCCGCATCGTGATCTTCGTGGCAAGGCCAGCCAAGTCATGCATCTGCCAGACCAGGAGTACATCGTCATCCCTTCCCGGCATAAAGAGGTGCAGAAGCCAGACGATCTTCGCAAGCTCGTCGACCAGCTCCGCGAGTTGACAGAGGGTGTGCCGATTGGGGTCAAGATGTGTGCCAGCGCGAACATGGAAGCCGATCTGGAAGTGGCGATCATGGCTGGCGTCGATTTTATCAGTATGGACGGGGGCCAAGGCGGCTACAAGGGCAGCGCGCCGATCTTGCAGGACGACTTCGGCTTGCCGACGATCTACGCGGTGTCAAGAGCGGTCCGCTACTTGCAAAAACGCGGCGTCAAGGACAAAATTACGCTGCTGAGCGGAGGTGGGTACTATACGCCAAGCCATTGCCTGAAAGCGCTGGCCCTGGGGGTGGATGGCGTCTATTTGGGCACGGCCATGCTCTGGGGGATGGCGCACGATCAGGTCACGAAGGCCATTCCGTGGGAGCCGCCCACCCAGCTCCTGTTTTATGGCGGGCACTCTCAAAAAGAGTTTGACGAGCAGGAGGCGGCCAAGTATTTGGAGCATTTTTTTTGCGCGTTTGTCGATGAAATGCGGATAGCCACTCTCGCATTGGGCAAGACATCCGTTCGCGAGGTAGGCGTCGACGATTTGATCGCTCTCGACAGCATGACCAGCAAAGTCACAAACATCCCGCTCGCGTACACCCCGCGCATCCCGCACAGTCCGTCATGAAGGCAAAAACAAGACACGATCGGTTAACCCGTACGAGCAAAGCTTCCTTCTGTCGTTTTTGGGGTTGGAAGTGGCAACAGGCGCGGCTTTGTATCTCGTATTCGTGATCTTCCGTAAGCTGGATTCCAGCCCGTATGCGTTAGTCAAGCTGGGGATTATCGGGAGCGCAGTCGGGTTGGTTCTCGATGCGTTCGCACTGTGGAACCGCGATGTATTTTTTGCAAAGCTTTCCAATGAGCAGTTGCTCGCCTTTACGATCTGGATGGCTTTCGCCTACGGTTTGTATTTGGCGCTCCCGCTGTTCATGGCAAAAGGCGACAAATCATAAGCGATTTCTGATGGATCGTTTACCCCCTATTCAAGAGGTCCGGCAAAAGCCGGAAGCCTGAATAGGGCTTTTTGTTAGCTCGTTATCGTTCAGGCTTTTGCGCAAAGCGATCATGCTATATAATGATAATGATTATCAATTACATTCATTCGCAAAAGGGAGAATCATCCGAGTGTTTTTACATCCGTTAGAATGCGCAAAAGAGACGTTTTTCGTTTTACAGCGAGTGGAGCGGCAGCAATACGGTTTGCAGCAGGAGCATCCTCCCGTATGGAAGGATGGGCACCATCTGCTCTACGTCCAGGAAGGGGAGGGGATCTTGCGCGTGGACGGCGACCCGCTCCTGTTAAAGCCGGGAAAAATCGTGCTGCTCGCCCCGGATTGCTGCGTAGAGGTGGAGGGCCGCTCCTGCAAGCCGCTGTCTCTCTACGATTTTTCGTTTACATATACCGTGGCGAGCGACACGCCAGCACAGTCAAAAAAAGCAAAGGCTGTCTTTTCCCCGGGCCATCACGCGCTGTCTGCCCAGGCTGCCGCCCGTTTTGCGCAGTTGCTGGAGCAAATGGAGCAGCTTGCGGAAACAGAGGAGCCGCTCGCCAAGTGGAAGCAGTCGATTTTGTTCCAGGAAATCATGTACCTCGCCGCCTCCGATCCGCTGACAACGGAAGAAACAGGCGGGACGCGGGAAGCGATTGAAAAAGTGCTGCTTTATGTGCAGCAGCATTATCAGGAGGACATTTCTTTAAAGGAAGTCGCACAGATGCACGGCATCAGCGCCTCGAATTTTTCCAGCGTGTTCAAAAAGCATGTCGGACTGAACCCGCTTGACTATGTGACACAACTGCGAATGGCCCAGGCGCAGCGAAAATTGAAGGCGAGCCAACCGATTGAGCTCGTCGCCCGGCAGGTTGGCTTCAAAGACCCGCTCTATTTCAGCCGCATTTTCAAGCGAACAGTCGGCGTCACACCGTCCGCCTATCGAAAACAGAGCCAGACGGACAAGATCGTCACGCTGCTGCCGCATTTGAACGATTACTTGCTGGCGCTTGGGGTCAAGCCGTTTGCGACGCTGCCCTACGGCGGGAATGACCAGGTGGATGGCTACTTGCCTTATCTGGCTCGCGAGTTGAGCGAGACAAAGCTGACGGGAAGCTGGAACAAGCCGGACATGGACGAGCTGGCAGAGGCCCAGCCCGGATTGATTCTCGGCTCGAACTGGTTCCACATCAATCTGGAGTCGGTGAAAAAAATCGCCCCGACCATCCCGATCATTTTGCGGGATGACTGGCAAAGCCTCTTGCTGGAACTGGCTCGTTTTTTCGGCAAAGGAGAAGAAGGGAAGCACTGGATGCGGCGATACGAGCAAAAGGTAAATCAGGCGAAGGCGCTCTTGTCCTTGTCCAAAGCCCGTGACGAGTCCGTCATGATTCTCACCGTGACTTGCAACGAATACCGGGTGTACGGCGGCAGAAGGCAACTCGGCAAGGTGCTGTACGAAGATTTGCGGTTGACACCTCCGGCGGGGATTTCGATTAAAACGCATTACGTCTGTGTGACACTCGAACAAATCCAGGCGATGAATCCCGACCACATTTTTTTGTCGACGAACAATTCCAATCCGAGCAAAGAACAGATCAAGGCCCTCCAGGCGACCAAGGCGTGGTCCGGATTGCGGGCGGTGCAGAAACATCAGGTGTACGAGGTGGAGAGTTGGCTGAACGGTCACGCTCCGATCAAGCACAGCCTGTCCATCGACGTCGCCATCAGCCATCTGGCCGAGAGCAAGCAATGGGAGGTCTCTGTCATGTAAGCCGCTTCGTCAGCAAGTGGCTTTTTTTCATGGACGGCCGCAAGATTTTGTCCATATAGGAACAAGATTTTGTCAATTGTGCCAGGTCAGCGGCTTACTCTATAATCACTAAAGTGAAAATGATTATCAATAACAACGCGGAGGTTCAGTCATGATATCCTTTCAACCGTTTAAAAAAGTAATTTCCGGGGCGCTCTGCCTGTTTGCGCTGACCGCAGCGGGCTGCGGAACTAGTCCCGCTCAGCAGGGAGCGCAGGCGGGAGTAGCGCCAGCCCCGGCACCTGCCCAGGAGCAGACGATCGAGCACGATATGGGCAAAACGGTCGTCAAAGGCGACCCGCAAAAAATATTGTCGCTTCATCCATGGATCAGTGACTTTTTGCTTTCGCTGGAGATCACACCATCGGCTTCGCCAAGCTCAGGCCCCAACTCCACCGAGTTCACCTGGTATTTGAAAGACGGGCTGAAAGATTCGGTCAACCTGGGCTGGCAAATTCCGAAGCCGAACCTGGAGCTAATCGTGCAGAGCAGCCCGGATTTAATCATCGGCAACCAAAACTTCGGCGAGTTGAACGAGCAACTGTCCAAAATCGCCCCGACGATTTTCATCGAGCCGGTTGAAGATGACAAAGGCGTGCGAAAAATGCGCGAGACGTATTTGCGCCTGGCGAAGATGCTGAAAAAAGAAGAAATCGCCAAGAAAAAGATCGCGGAATACGACGCAGAAGTGGAGAAGTACCGCGCCCAGCTTAAAGCGGCGATGGCCGACCAGACCGTCATGTTCCTGCGCGTCACCGATAAAGAGCTGCGCTACTACAGTCCGAAGCTGTTCGAGGTGCTGTACGACGACCTCGGACTGGCCAAGCCGGCGAATATTCCGGATGCGGCCAAGAGCTTTCAGCCGCTCTCTATTGAAAAGCTGCCAGAGGTCAACCCGGACCATATTTTCCTGCTGCACGAAGGCGGAGACCGCGTGTCGTCCTTGCGGGAAACCGCTGTATGGAAAGGGCTGGACGCTGTGAAAAACAACCGCGTGTACGAAGTAGACTACGATCTGTGGTTCCAAGGTTTCGGCCCGATTGCGAACCGCTTGATTCTGGAAGACACGACCGAGAAGCTGCTCGGTGCGAAAGCGAATAAATAAGCATTGCGATAGAAAAACGTTCCTCTTGTTCCGGAAGCCGTCAGACACTGCTGTGTTCTGGCGGCTTTTTGCTGTTTGTTTTTTGCCTGCAAAAACTTCCTCTCTGTGAAGGCCGCTCCCAGTCTATCCAAATTTTTAGCGCAGGCAAGCGTTGCGCATGTTGATATACTGACTCTTTCGGCCGCCTGACTACCCGCGCCTATCCGGACACCACCGTCGTCTTGTACGAGTACGACCTGCTCGGCCGCCATGATGATGATTGGCAGCGGGGTTGTAAAATCTTGGACAATATCGACTTCTGTTTTCGTTTCCATCTCGCGAATTAACTCATTCACGACTGTTCCACCCGCGGCTCCCACGTTTTTAGGCTTCTCGGCGTGAAAGCGGCCGAAAACAAAGAGCGCGCCTTGCGGTGTTCGGGCGGGTCGCTGTCATGGATGTTCAGGCGTTCTGGAAACGTCCCTTCCTTCGTGCCAGCTCCGACATTGACAAGGGTACGCTCGCGAACACTCGAAAATAAGGCGTAGTCGGTCAGCACCCGTTTCACGTCTTCGTAGCGGAAAACATTCCCAGTGTTCGTGCCCGCGTGGTAGTAAACCGGATGCTGTTCAAGCATTTTCTTATACCACGCTACAGGAAAAAAATGTTCGGATTTCGTTTTAAAATTCGTGATCTCAGACGGTGGATATACCGTATTTTCCATCTATATACCTCCTTTTGAATGATTGGTTTGTAAAATGGCGCATGAAAAGGAAAGGGATGCGGAGAAGGCTCCCCGACAAGCATGGAAGGGAGGTTCCTCCGGACGCTAATCCTGTATTAGCATGCCCATCCAGTTTCTTTCCATTTAAAAGAGGAACAGGAGTCATAAAAGAGGAACGGGAGTCAGGGGCTTGAGATTTTCACGCGCGGTCTGCGGCAAAAAAAGCGCGGACAGAAAGCAATTGGGCTAAATACCAACTTGACCGATAGGTTTTATTTAATTTACACTTGTAAGTATCACATACCGATATTCACCCACGCCGATCAGTCCACTGAAGGTTCCCCGTATTTGCCTTGCGCATGCGTGTGGGAGCCGTTTTTATGGAGGAAAAATGCTTTCGCCAGGGGGAATGAACGTGGAATATACTTGTCTGACTTGCCAACAAGTCTTCGCGTCCGAAAAGGGGCTGTGCCCGCATCTGCAACAGTTTTTCACTTCCGCAGAAGGACAAAAAATTTGGCGCATACGGCTTCTCCACCGTTACGCGTATGAATTTTACAGCGATTCGCAAATGCAAGAGCTTGTGCGCGAGCAGCCGCTGATGGTCTCGGAGGTGCTGTGCGTCGAGCAGTTTGATACGAGGACGTACACGGGCCTGAACGCATTGGGGCAGCGCGTCTCTATCCTGGAGTAGACGAAAAAGGAGCGGCTGCGGGTGAACTCATTGTCGGTTCATCCCGGAGCTGCTGCTTCGAGAACGAAGAGGTGCGGCCGCACGGATGGCGGCCTGCTCGCCCGGCGGCATTCTGGCCCGGCCCGCATCGTCTTTTCCCTGATGGCGCTCGGCGTGGCGGCTGCTGCCATGTTGCCCTTTCCCGATCGACGAAAGCGCGATGAGGGAAGCGGTCACGAGTTTGTCATTTCTATAAAAAAGTGGAAAAAGATTGAAATCGACGGACGGATGAATTAAAATTTTGCTAAAGGAAGCACGGACGTAAGCAAAAAAGATGCGATCATGAGCAGCAAGGGACGATGAGCCGCTCGTAAAAGCCCCGTTTGAATCTAATAGCACAACAACCTGAGTGAATCTATTGAAGCTTAGGCACTTTAGAGGAATGAAGGGGTCATACGGCAAAGCGCACTGGAGTGTATCGGCTGACGGATACATGAAGGGGCGAAGCTTTGCCGTTTTTTTGTGTTTTTGCCATCCAAAAGCAAAAGAAAAGACCCGAAAGAGAAAGAGGTTTCCAAGATAATGGAGGAATCGCTAGCCATGGAGCCAATCAACTGCTACCCACTGACTCATCCGCAAAAAAGAATCTGGTCAATCGAGCAAATTTATCCCGACACTCCGTTGCACAACATTGGCGGAACTGTCATCATAAAAGGCCCTGTGCAACTGCCTGCGCTTGAAAAAGCTGTTCATCTGTTTATCGGCAGACATGAAGCGTTGCGACTGCGCGTTTTGAACCGGAAGGGCGAGCCGCAGCAATACGTGAGTCCGTATGAACCTTTCCCATTGGACTGCCTAGATTTCTCAACTGGCACAGAGCCGCAGCACGACTTTGCCAACTGGGTGCAGGCGGAAGCGAGAAAGCCGTTCGTCATCGAAAACGAAAGGCTTTTTTATTTTGCCCTGTTTCGCCTCTCGGACCGCGAGCATGGCTACCTGGCCAAGTTCCATCATCTGATCGCCGATGGATGGTCGATCAACATCATGACCGACGAGATTCGCGAACGGTACGACAAGCTCGTGCGCACAGAGGCAGCAGACGACCAGCCTGCCCCAAGCTACTTGGCGTACATCGAGCACGAGCGGGAGTACCTTTCGTCGGATCGCTTCTGCAAAAACCGGACGTTTTGGAAGGAGAAATTCCGCGACTTGCCCGACTCGCATCTGGAAAAAAGCTCAGACACGCTGCCGGGAAACCGCCTCACGTATGAATGGAGCGCCGAGCTGTCCACCCGGGTAAAAGAGTGGGCCAACGCGAACAACTGGTCGTTGAACACCGTTTTTGTCGCGGTGTATTTGCTGTATGTCCACAAGTTCACCGGGCGCGCGGATCTCGTGATTGGCACGCCGGTGCTCAATCGGTCTGGCAAGCAGCAAAAAAGCATGTTTGGCATGTTTACGAGCACGATGCCGTTTCGGTTTTTGGTCGACGATAGCTGCTCGGTTGCGGACATGATCGGACAGGTCAACCGGGAGCTGCGGGATTGCTTTTTCCATCAACGCTATCCGTATGACTTGCTGATCCAGGATGTGGAGCTGAAGAAAAAGGGCCACCACCAACTGTTTGATGTGTGCGTCAATTACTACAACACAGCGCTCGATACAACGTGGGACGGCTACGCGGTCGAGAATGTCGAGTTTTACAGCGGGCAGCAGATTTACTCCATGCAACTGGTCATCAAGGAATGGTCCGATTCCGGTCGCATCAGCATCAGCTTTGACTACAAAACGAACGACTACACAGCGGAGCAAATCCGCGATTTGTTCGCTCGCCTGACTGCCCTGGCCGGGAAAATCGTGGACAAGCCCGACGAGCCGATCAGGCGGTTGACGCTTTTTTTCGCGGATGAGCGGCAAAAACTGGTGGAGGCGTATAACCGAACCGATGCGTTTTATCCGCGCGACCAGACGATCTACCAACTGTTCGAAGCGCAGGCAGCCAAAACGCCGGACAAGCTCGCGGTGCAGCATGGCGAAGCGACTTTGACCTACCGCCAACTGAATGAAAAAGCCAATCAGCTTGCCAGATATTTGCGCGAGCAAGGAGTCGGGCGGGAAACGATTGTAGGCCTTTTGACCACGCATTCGCTGGAAACGGTGGTCGGGCTGCTCGGCATCGGAAAAGCGGGCGGAGCGTTCATGCCCATCGACCCTGACAATCCTGCCGAGCGGATTCGCTACCTGCTGCAAAACTCCGGCACCAGGCTTTTGCTGACGAATGTGGACACAGCGGACGAGTGGGACTTCAACGGACAAGTCATCCGCCTGCCGGACGTCGACTGCACAGCGTATGCATCGTCCAACCTGCAGGCGGAGAGCGAGCCTCAAGACCTGGTCTACCTGATTTATACATCCGGCTCTACCGGAAAGCCCAAAGGCACGATGATCGAGCATCGCGGGCTGGTCAACTATATTTGCTGGGCCAAAAAAATGTATGTCAAGCAGGACGACGAAGTGTTCCCGCTCTATTCGTCGTTGGCGTTCGACTTGACGATTACGTCCGTCTTTACCCCGCTCATTAGCGGCGGAACGATTTTGGTTTACAGCCACACAGAAGACGAGTACGTGCTGTTCCGCATGATGCGCGAGAACAGAGCGACAGTCGTCAAGCTTACGCCTGCGCATTTGTCGTTGCTGCTGGATCGGGACAACCGGAATTGTTCGGTGAAACGATTCATCGTCGGCGGGGAAAATTTGAAGGCCAGCCTCGCCAAAGGCATCTATGACAGCTTCGGCGGCAACATCGAAATTTTCAACGAATACGGGCCGACCGAGACGGTAGTCGGGTGCATGATTCACGCTTATGATCCCGCGACGGACACGCGAGCGGCTGTGCCCATTGGCAAGCCGGCCGACAACGTCCGCATTTACGTACTGGACAGGCACCTGGCTCCTGTCCCGACCTGCGCCGTCGGGGAAGTGTACATTGCCGGCGACGGGGTGGCGAGAGGGTATTTTCACAAGGAAGAGCTGACCCGCGAAAAGTTTATCGACAACCCGTTCGCGCCTGGCGAGCGGATGTACAAGACGGGAGACCTCGGCCGATTTTTGCCGGATGGCAAGCTGGAGTATTTGGGCAGGAGCGACCAGCAAGTCAAGATCAGAGGCTACCGGGTCGAATTGGGAGAAATCGAAAACGGGTTGCTTCAGCACCCGCTCGTAAAAGAGGCGGTTGTCCTCGTGCGGGAAGACAAGCAGCAACCCGCAATGCTGTGTGCGTATTACGTCGCGGCGGGCGAGATCAACATTTTGGACTGGAAGCAGCAGTTGGGGCGGCAGTTGCCGGATTACCTTGTCCCGCAATATTTTGTAGAGGTAAAGGAAATTCCGCTCACAGCAAACGGCAAAGTCGATGCGCGCTCCTTGGCAAAAATCTCTTTGCCGAGTACAGAAAACAGCGAATATGCCGCTTATTCGAGCGAGAAAGAGCAGCAGTTCATCCAGACCGTGGCAGAAGTCCTCGGCGTTCGGCAGATCGGCCGGAAGCACAACTTTTACCATATGGGCGGAGACTCGATCAAAGCAATTCAGATTGCTTCCAAGCTGAGCGCCAAAGGCTACCGGATCAAAGTCAAAGAGATGCTGTCCCACCCTGTCATGGAAGAGATGGCGCTGCTTGTGGAAGCAGTAGAGCCAACCGTTGTCGAGCAGGGGCTGGCTGAGGGCAGCATTTTGCCTACGCCGATTGCAGCGTGGTTTTTTGCCCAAGCATTCCCCAAGCCGCAGCATTATCATCAGACCGTCTTCGTGGAAATCAGTCCGGCGATCACGGCAGACATGCTGGAAAGAGCGCTGTTCAAGCTCGTGGAGCACCACGACAGCTTGCGGATGAACGTCGACGCGCGCGGCGAGCTGTTTTACAACAATAACCACCTGCTGGCCCGCTTCAAACTCGAACAGCGCGACTTGACAGGCGTTGCCCCTGCCGAGCGCTACGGCAGGCTGGAGCAAGCGGCGCACGAGCTGGCGGAGCGCACGGACTTGTCCCGCGACCTTTTGCTGAAAGCGTGCCTGATTCAGTTGGGGAGCACACGCACTTTGCTGCTGTCTGCCCATCATCTCGCAGTCGATGGCGTGTCCTGGCGCATCATCCTGGAAGATTTGAACGCGCTGCTCAAGCAAAGCTGCCTCGGACAAGACGCCGCGCTTCCTTTGAAGACGCATTCGTATCAAAAATGGGCGGAGGCGTTGGAGCGCTCTGGGCAAAGCGTGGGAGCCAGCTTTCCTTGCTCGATGCCGCGGAGCTTGCGCTGCTCGTCACCGGGTTCAATCAGACGGCAGGGGAATATCCGCAGCAGTTGCTGGTGCATGAGCGTTTTGCAGCGATCGCCGACAAGCACGCGGACGAGCCTGCGGTGACGTTCCAACAGCAAACCATGACGTACCGCGAACTGGATGCGCGGGCCAACCAGCTCGCCCATGCGCTCAAGTCGCATGGCGTCGGACCGGACCAGGTCGTCGCCCTCATTGCCACCCGTTCGTGTGACATGATCGCCGGACTATTGGCGATCGGAAAAGCAGGCGCCGCGTACTTGCCTGTCGATCCGGGCTTGCCAGCCAACCGGATCGCCTACATGCTGGACGACAGCCGTGTCCAGGTCATTTTGACCAATACAACCGTAGAGGCAGCAGGCGAGCGACAGGTTGTTGACATGCGCGATTCCCGCATATCGGCGCAGCCTCAAGCAAGGCTGCCTTTGCAAAACAGCAGCACCGATGTGGCGTACTGCATGTACACCTCGGGCACGACCGGATTTCCCAAAGGAATTTTGATCGAGCACCGCGCCTTGCTGAATTTCCTTTTCGGCATGACGGAAGTGCTGTCTTTTGGCGAAAAAGAAAAGTTTTTGTCGTTGACGACCATTTCTTTCGATATTTTCTGGCTGGAGAGCATCTTGCCGCTGTTGGCGGGGCAGCAGGTGGTCATTGCCGATGAGGACTGCCAGCGAGATGTGCGCATGCTGGCAAGCCTGGTCCGGCGCGAGGAAATTACCGTGCTGCAAACGACGCCGTCGCGCTTGAAGCTGTTGCTCGCGGAGCCGGAGTTGGCCGGGCAGTTGAGCCGCTTGCGCTACTTGCTGATCGGCGGCGAAGCGTTGCCGCAAGCGCTGGCAGACGAAGCCGTGCGACTGTTGCCGGCGGGACGGGTGTACAACCTGTACGGTCCGACCGAAACGACCATTTGGTCCACGCTTCAGCAAGTGACAGACAGCGAGCCTGTCGCCATCGGCAGACCGCTGAAAAATACCCAGGTCTACGTGCTCGATCAGGAGCTGGTGCCGCAGCCTGTCGGCGTCCCTGGCCTGCTGTATATCGGCGGGCACGGCTTGGCCCGCGGGTATTTGCACAAACCGGAGCTGACAAGCGAGAAGTTTATCGACAACCCGTTTCGGCCTGGCGAAAAAATGTACGCGACCGGAGACATGGCGAGGTGGACGCGCGAAGGCTTGCTCGAATATTTGGGACGAACCGATTTTCAGGTGAAAATACGCGGCTACCGGATCGAGCAAAGCGAAATCGAAAACCAGCTCGAGGCCCATCCCGCCATCGAAAAAGCGGTGGTGCATGTCCAGCAGGACGCTTTGCGCGAACCTTTGCTTGTCGCTTACTATACTTCGGCAGATGCCGTACCGAACCAGGAGTTGCGCGATTATTTGCGCAAACAACTGCCGGAATATATGATCCCGCCATTTTTCATGCGGCTTGCGCAAATTCCGCTCACCATCAACGGCAAAATCGACCGGAAGTCGCTGCCTGCCGTAACCGAGGTGGCAGAAGCGCACCAGGAGCTGGTCGGCCCGGGCGACGAGGTGGAAGCGAAGCTGTATGACATTTGGCGCAAAGGATTGCGGCGCGAGTCGATAAGCGTTCGCGGCAAGTTTTTTGAGTTGGGCGGAAACTCGATTCAGGTGATGCAGCTCGTGTATGAAATCAACCGCCATTTTTCATGCGCCATGCCGTTTAAGGACTTTATTGAACTGCAAACGATCGAGGCGATTGCGGGATGGATTCGCGCCGCGATCCAGGAAGAGCGCGAGGCGGACTTGCCAGCGCTGACACCGGAGCCAAGCCGGTTGCATGAACCGTTTCCGTTAACGAATGTGCAAATGGCCTATTATTTGGGCAGAAGCAGCCGCTTCGAGCTGGGCGGAGTCTCGACGCACTCGTATCAGGAGGTTGTCACTACACTCGATATCCCGCGCCTGAACGATTGCTTGAATGTGTTGATTCGCAGGCACCCCGCGCTGCGCACGATTTTTTTGCCGGATGCCCGCCAGCAGATTTTGGCCGAGATCCCCGAGTACGCAATCGAAATTCGCGATTTGCAAGGATGCGAAGCGGAGGAGCAGGCTGCGATCATCGCAAACGAACGGGAGCGGATGTCCCACGCGACGTTCCGTCCGGAGCAATGGCCGCTTTTTGAAATCAAAGCGTTTCGCTTGACGGAGCAGAAAAGTTTATTGGGCATCAGCTTCGATCTGCTCATAATGGATGCGTACAGCATGGAAATTTTAGGGAAAGAGCTGCAAGCGCTTTACGCAGGCAAGACGGACGAGCTGGACGATCTAGCGATTTCCTTCCGGGATTATATGATCGGCTATGAGCGGCTGAAAAACAGCAAGCTGTATGAGCAAGACAAGGAATATTGGCTGGCGAAGCTGCCCGATTTTCCGCTGGCCCCGGAAATTCCGTTGCTGGTGCAGCCGTCCCGCGTCCAAAACCCGTACTTCCAAAGAAAGTCGAAGCGATACGCCAAACAAAGCTGGCCTGCCTTGAAAAAGGCCGCCCAGAAGCGCAATTTGACCCCTTCGGCCGTGTTGTGCGCGGCGTATGCGGAAGTGCTGGCGAACTGGAGCAATCAGCTCGCCTTTAGTCTCAACTTGACCTTGTTCAATCGGCTGCCGCTGCACCCGGATGTGGAAAAGCTCGTCGGCGACTTTACCTCTGTTGTGCTGGTCGAGGTGCGGCTAGGTCCGGCGGATACGTTTTGGCAGAAGGCGGGCAACGTACAGCAAGCGCTGATGGAAGCTTTGGCGCACCGTCATTTTGACGGGATTGATGTGATGCGAGAAATCGGCAAGCAGCGGGAACTGGGCAACAAAGCGTTGATGCCGATCGTATTTACGAGCGCCTTGTTTGAAAACGAAGACGTTGTCCAGCAGCAAGCGGCAGACGACGAGCAGCGCATATCGGAACAGGAGAACGATACAAAAGGGATCACGCAAACTTCGCAAGTTTATTTGGACAATCAGGTGGCGCTGCTCGACGGGAACATCGTCATCAACTGGGACTACATCAGCGAGTTGTTCGACCCTGTCGTGATTGACACGATGTTTGCCCAGTACCTGGCCCGGATTGATACGATTTTGAACGACGAGGCCGAGTTGGAGCTGCCAGCGGTGTCCGCCAGTGACCGAGCCGCGATTGATGCGTACAACGATACGGCCGTGGAGATTCCGAGCAAAACGCTGCACGGGCTGTTTGAGGAAACGGTGGCGCAAACGCCTTTTGCCGTCGCGATTGAGGATGGCGAGCAGCAGATCACGTACCAGGCGCTGAACGAGCGCGCCAATAAAGTCGCCAGCTTCTTGCAGGACTGCGGCGTCGGTCCGAGAGACTTGATTGGCGTCATTGCCAAACGGGAAATAACTACCTTCGTCTATTTGTTAGCGATTTTAAAAAGCGGCGCAGCTTACGTGCCGATTGATCCCGACTATCCGGCGGAGCGCGTCGACTACATCCGCGAGCACAGTCAATGCAAGCTCGTCATAGCGCCTGACTTTTACGAGCGAAACGGGCTGGAACATGCTGCGGACAAGCGCGAGGCTGTCGCGGTGCAGCCGGAGCAGCTCGCCTACGTGATCTACACCTCGGGAAGCACGGGCAATCCAAAAGGAGTCATGATTCGGCACGAAGCCGCATGCAATACGATTCAGGATATCAATCAAAAGTTTCAGGTTACCGCCCGGGATCGCCTGCTGGGCGTATCGTCGCTCTGCTTCGATTTGTCCGTCTACGACATTTTTGGCGCGTTTGCCGCAGGGGCGACGCTCGTGCTGGTCAAGGACCAAAAGAACATGACCGAGCTTGCCGAGACGATTACAGCGAAAAACATTACGATCTGGAACTCCGTCCCGGCGATTATGGATCGCGTGGTCGCGGAAAAAAACGAGCGGGGCGGCGAGCAGAAAGATGAGCAGCTTCGCCTGGTCATGCTGAGTGGTGACTGGATTCCGCTTACGCTGCCGCATGCGATCCGCGAGCGCTTCCCTGCGGCTGAAGTCATCAGCCTGGGCGGCGCTACCGAGGCGTCGATCTGGTCGATTTACTATCCGATTGAAGAGGTAGGCGCTGATTGGAAAAGCATTTTTTACGGGAAGCCATTAGCCAACCAGCAGTTTTACGTGCTCAACTCGCAGAGAGAGCTTTGCCCGATTGCCGTACCGGGCGAGCTGTACATCGGAGGACGCGGCGTTGCGGACGGCTATTTGCATGACGATGAGAAGACCGCGCGATCCTTTGTCCACCATCCGCAGCTCGGGTACATCTACAGGACTGGGGATTACGGCGTACTGCACCGCCACGGGCAGATGGAATTTTTGGGCAGAAAGGATCAGCAGGTAAAAATTGGTGGATATAGAATTGAATTAGGAGAGATAGAAGCGCGGCTGCTGCAAATCGAGACGGTGCGAAATGCGGTTGTACTGGTGGCGGGCGATACAGACAAGCGGTTGTATGCGTATCTCGTGCCGGAAAACGAACCGCAAGAGCGGGACCGTTTTGTCAGCGAGATCAGGACAAGGCTGGCCAAAGCCTTGCCGGATTACATGATACCGTATCATTTTATCGTCGTGGGGCAACTGCCGCTGACGGCCAACGGAAAAGTAGATGTACAAGCCCTGTTGAAGCAAAAGCCGACTGGCGCGGGTAACGGAACGGCATACGTCGCCCCGCGCAATGAAGCGGAGGCGCGAATCGTCGCTCTGTTCCAGGAGGTTTTGCAGATGGACCATGTGGGCGTGTTCGACAACTTTTTTGAGCTGGGCATTCATTCGCTGCAGATCGGAATGATTCACAGCAGGCTGAAAGACGTGTTTGCCAGGGAAATCCCGATTCTTGCCATGTTTGAGCACGCCAACATCAACGCGCTTGCCGCGTATTTGACAGCGGACAACCACGACCTGCCAGACGAAGGGCAGGAGGAGACGATCAACGCCCGCAACCAGGGAAGAGAACGGATCAAGCAAAGAAACGCCAAAAGAAGGAGGAACTCCGAAAGTGACTAAAGCCGAACTGCTGCAATTTTATACGACGTTTACTCCCAACACCGATCCCGGCGAATACGGCTATCTCTTTTACGAGTTGCCCCAAGGCCTGTCAGAGCTGTGCCGATTAATCAAGTGCCAATTGATCCATCCCACGATGATAAAAAAAGTGAGGCATGCGCTGACCGACTATACGCGAAATGAAGACGAGAAATTTTACACGGTCGCAGACATGCTCGACGCGCTGGTCGAACGCAACGCAGACGGTCTCACCTACGACCGCCTGCCAAGCGAGCGGCTGCTCATTTCTTGCCGCTTCCATTCGTTACTGCTCATTTCCATGCTGCGCTCCCGGGGCATCCCGGTGCGCAGCCGCGTCGGATTCGCCAGCTATTTGTCCGAGAACGGCCAAAAATACATCGATCACTGGATTTGCGAAGTGTGGGAACAAGCCGAAAAACGGTGGATTCGGGTCGACCCCGATTGGGAGCTTGTTGACATTTGCGGCGACGAGTTCCTGATGGCGGGCGATGCATGGCTGATGGCTCGGGACAAAGAAATCAACCCACAGCTTTTCGGGGTGAAAAAATCGTGGGGCATGCACTACATCCGCAACAACCTGTGCTACGACTTAAACGCCGTTCTCGGAAACGAGCTGGGCTACTGGGACTATCCTCCGCTTTGCCAAAAAGAGATGGACGACCTGGACTGGGAAGAACTGCAACTGCTCGATGAGATTGCTCTCTATTTGCAAGACCCCGATGAAAATTACGCACAACTGCAAGCGTTGTTTTCCGAGCATGACTTCCTGCATTTCAAAGGATAGGGCAGTTGTTCGATTAAACTCGAAGCGGTGATACGAAGATGGATAAATTGAAGAAGTACATTTACGAGCTGGTCGCAGACCGGAAGCTATCGGCCAAGGAAGCGACGGCATACATCACGAGCCTGCAAAAAGCAAGCGAAGCAAAAAGCGATGACATCGCGATTATCGGCATCGCCGGACGCTTTCCCAAGGCGAATACGGTACAGCAGTTTTGGGAAAACATTCGCTTTGGCCGAGAATGCCTCGACGACTTTCCTGTCCATCGCAAGGAAGATGGACAGGCGCTGTTTTCCGACCGGAGCTTTGCGCACAAACGCTTCAAAAAAGCGGGCTATTTGGATGAAATCAGCTTCTTTGATCCAGACATGTTTCGCATCTCGCCAAAAGAAGCCTTGTCCATGGAGCCTTATCAGCGAATCATGCTGGAGCTTGCCTATGAGACCATGCTCAATGCCGGGTACGAGACACGGGAGATCATCGGCTCCAAGACAGGCGTTTTTATCGGCAAAGACCATGTGACAGGGATCGAGTACCGCCACTACGTCAGCCCGGATATTTTCAGCCTGACCGGCTCGTGGCCGGGAATTTTGGCAAGCCGCATCTCGTACGTCTACAACCTGAAAGGGCCGAGCATCGTCTTCGATACATCGTGCTCGTCCGGGTTGGTAGGCGTTCATTTTGCATGCGAATCGTTGCGCAGAAATGAATGTGAGATGGCATTTGTAGGCGGCATCAGCGGCCTTTTCTATTTTCCTCCCGTTAAAGAAGACGGATCGCTCGATCAGGTCGAATCCGCCGAAGAGAAGATTCGCGCGTTTGACAAGGAAGCGACAGGCACGGTATGGGGCGAGGGTGGCGGAGGGCTGCTCTTGAAGCCGTTGTCCAGGGCGCTTGCGGACAACGACGTGATTTACGCCGTCATCAAAGGCAGCGGGATCAACAACAACGGCCTGTCCAAAGGCATTACCGCCCCCAACGGGGAGGCGCAGGAAGCGCTTTTGAAAAGCGTCTGGAAGCAGGCGCAGATCAACCCGGAAACGATCCGCTACATCGAAGCGCACGGAACAGGCACGGTGCTGGGCGATTCCATCGAATTACAGTCGATCATCAACGCCTTTCAAGCTTTTACGTCCAAAAAGCAGTTTTGCGGGGTCGGCTCGGTCAAGACGAACATCGGGCATCTGGTCGGAGCTTCCGGGATTGTCTCGCTCATCAAGGCAGTGATGATGCTCCGGCATGGGGAAATCCCGCCTTCGCTGCACTTCCAGTCGCCCAGCCCATACATGGACCTGACCAACTCGGCCGTGTTTGTCAACGACGCGCTGACGAAATGGGAGCAGCAGGACCAGCCTGTTCGCATCGGGATTAACTCGTTTGGATTCAGTGGAACGAATTGCCACGTTTTGCTCGAGGAACCGCCCAAGGCCGTCCGGCAAGCCAGCCGCGGACAAGACAGCTACTTGCTTGTCCTGTCGGCGAGAAGCGAGCAAAAACTCCAGGAGCTGGCGAAGCAATACCAGCAGTTTTTACTGGCAAACCGGGACGTCCACCTGGGGGATTTGTGCTTTACCGCCAGCGCGTCGCGCCATCATTATGCGCACCGGGCGACGATTGTGTTCGACAGCTATGAAGATTTGTTAGTGAAGGTAAATGAGCTGAAAACGGCGAACCGCGTATCCGCGTGGACGGCAAACCCGGCGATCCGCTACCAACGGCACGAAGTCGTGCCGGACAGCAAGCAGACAGTCGAGGCGTGGGAAATCAGGGAACGAGCGAAAAAATCGTTAGATAGGCAAGCAAACAAAGCGATCAAGGAATGGATCGGGAAGACATCTGACCAGAGGCTGATCTGGGAGCAGGTCGCGTCGCTGTACATACAAGGAGCAACCATTGACTGGGGGATGCTTTACTGTGGTGGCCGCAAGCTGGCGCTGCCGGGAAATATACTGGAGCGGCAAAAGTTTTGGCCCGCAGGCGCACAGCCCAAAAAAGCAGAGGCAGACTTTCTTTACCAAGTGGCCTGGAAGGAAGAAGCTCTGCCCGCCACGGACAGCGAGCAGCAAACGGCTTGCGATACGGTGCTGCTGATTGTCGATGCGGCAGATACAGCCATCTGGCGGGCGCTTTTTTTGCAAAAACACCAAGCGAGACGCCTGGTGACAGTCGAGCTGGGAGCGCGCTCTGCGCAAGTCGCGCCAGACTATTTCCAGGTTTCGCGCACGCTGGACGATATCGCCGCCTTTTGCGCGCAGCTCGATTTGGCGTCGCTCGCTCAGATTGTGTTCATGCCTCCGGCTCGCGCTGCACTGCCGGAGTCGTTGGCCGCTTTTCGCTCGGCCATGGATCAGACCGCCGGGTCGCTGCTGCTTTTCGCCAAAGCGCTCGCTACGACAGGCAAGCTGGCAAACGAAATCGACGTCGTCCTGCTGACGCAAAACGCTCAGGCGGTACAGCCGGGCGATGCGGCCTGCGATCCTTTTCACCATATGCTGGGCGGACTGGGAAAATCGCTTCGCCAAGAAAACTACGGCTTGTCCGTGCGCCATATCGACATCAGCCCGGACGGCTTCGCGCCTGAGCCGCTTTTCGCCGAGCTAGGGCGGAAAGGGACGGACTACTCCGTAGCGCTGCGCCAAAACCGCCGCTACATCGAAATTATCGAAAGAGCAAAGCAGCCGGGCGCGCAGGAGGACGGCTTCGCGGTCGAAGCAGGCGATGTGTTTCTGCTAACGGGCGGTCTGGGCCAGTTGGGAACGGAAGTATGCAAGTACTTGAGCCAAAAAAACAAAGTCAAGCTGATCGTGCTCGGCAAGACGATGCTGCCGGAACGGGAGACGTGGCCGGCCGTGCTGCGGGAGTCGCCAGACATAAGCTTGGCGGATAAAATCAATGCGGTGCTCGCTGTGGAAGCGCTAGGCTCCACGCTCGACTACCACTGTGCAGACATATGCGACGAAGCGCAGTTGCAGCGAACCGTTCAGGCGATCCGCCAGACACACCAGCGGCTTGCCGGAGTGATTCATTGCGCGGGCATAGGCGTTGGCGAGCTGGAAGATGCGGCGCTCGGCGAAGCGGAGTTTGCGCGCAGACATGCCGTGAAAACAGACGGGAGCTGGCTCTTGTACACGCTTACGCAGGAGATCGACACCGGGTTTTACCTGTTCTTTTCCTCGGCGGTATCCGTCACGGGTGGACGCGGGGCGCTTGGCTATGCCACTGGCAATGCCTTTTTGGACGGCTGGGCAGAAGCGATCAGGCGGCAAGGCAAAAAAGTATTCTCCATCAACTAGGCTACGTGGGAGGAGACGGCCGAGCGGCTTTCGATGCAGGAGGAACGGCACGTTTTCCGCTTTCTGCCTACCCATCAGGCGCTGCAAGCGCTCGACTCGATTCTCCGCCGCCAAATGTTCCGGACAATCGTCGGCCAGTTCAATCAGGCGAACGAGCTGCTGGAGCTTGCGCACATCTGGCCGTTCCGCTTGGCAGATGAAGTGAAGAAAGACGTGTTCCGCCAGACGGCAAAGCCGGGGCGTGCAGCCGCCGCACCTGTACCCGTGACGCTCAAGGAGCAGGACGGATTTACCGCGACGCAAAAAGAGCTGGCACAGGTATGGGCAGAGGTGCTCGGACTGTCCTCGATCAGCCTGTTCGACACGTTCCATCAGTTGGGCGGCGATTCGATCCACGCTGCCCAGTTGTACAAGCAGTGGAACGAGAAGTACCCGGGCACGCTTCACGTCGCAGACCTTTACCTGTATCCGACCATTTTTGAAATGGCGAACTACTTGGACGGCAAAAAGGTGCCAGAGCCTGCCGCGCTTACCGTCGAGTCGATCCTCGAAGGGTACAAAACGAGCAAATACTCGCAGGAGGAAACCAAGCGGCTGCTGGAACAGTGGACCGCTTTTTCAGCAGGCGAGACTGCGCCGTCCGAACAAAAGGACGAGTACGCGATCATCGGCTACGCCTGCCAATTTCCGCTGGCGGAAAACGCCGAGCAGTTTTGGACCAACCTGACCGCAGGCGTCAATGCGATCCGCCCGTTTCCCGCCTCCCGAAGAAAGGATACCGACCGCTTTTTGAGCGCAACCCAAACCTACTGCCAGGGCGGCTACCTGGAACAGATCGACCGCTTTGACTCCGCGTTCTTCCACATCGCGCCCAAGGAAGCAGGGCTGATGGACCCGGAACAGCGCCTGCTTTTGCAAAACGTGTACGAGGCCCTGGAAACCAGCGGGCTTGGCGGGAAAAGCCTGTTCGGGACGAAAACGGGCGTGTACATCGGCAAAGACACGACCGGGCGCAACGAGTACAACAACATGATTGATATTCAGCACCCGCTGAAGGTCACCTCTGGCTCGACAGGCATACTCGCGAGCCGGATCGCCTATTTCCTCAATCTGAAAGGCCCTTGCCTCGTTGTGGACACAGCGTGTTCCTCGAGTCTCGCAGCACTGTGTCTGGCCGCCCAGGCTTTGCAGGCGGGGCAAATTGACGTGGCGATTGTAGCGGGCGTGTCTTTGGCCTATTTGCCGACGCAGCACAATTCGCTGATTGATTCCGCCGACGAGACGATTCGCCCGTTCGATGCGCAGGCAAACGGCACGATGTGGGGAGAGGGAGTAGGCACGATTGTGCTGAAGCGGCTCGATCAGGCGGTGCGCGACAACCACGCCATTCACGCTGTGGTCAAAGGCTCGGCGATGAATAACAACGGAGCGTCGAACGGAATTACCGCACCGAATGCGGAAGCGCAGGAAAAAGCGCTGGTCGAGGCGTGGCAGGCAGCCAAGATTGATCCCGAAACAATAACGTATCTCGAGGCGCACGCCACCGGAACGAGATTGGGCGATCCGATCGAGCTGAAGGGCATCGCCAATGCTTTTCGCAGATTTACCGATAAAAAGCAATTTTGCGGGGTCGGTACGGTAAAAGCGAACATCGGCCACCTGGTCGGAGCGTCGGGGATGGCTTCGGTCATCAAAATGATTTTGGCCTTCAAGCACGGGCAATTGCCCCCGGTCGCCAACTTCCGGCAGCCGAATCCGTTCATCGAATTTGCCGATTCTCCGGTCTATGTCAACGACAAGCTGCAGAAATGGCGTGCAGCCGAGACGCCGCGCCGATGCGGCATCAGCTCGTTCGGATTCAGCGGGACGAATTGCCATGTGCTGCTGGAAGAACCGCCTGCGTCCACTCCGGCGAAGCGCGAGAGCAGTCCGGGCTGGCAGCTTCTCGCGTTGTCGGCGAAGACGAAAAGCTCCTTGCGCGCGCTACTCAGCCGCTACGCCCGATACCTCAACGAGACGCCGGCGGTCGATGTGCCCGATTTGTGCTATACGGCCAATGCGACTCGCGGCCATTACGAGCACCGCGTAGCGATCCTGTTCCGCGATCAGGCCGAGTTGCGGGAAAAATGCAAATACGCGGACGCGACAGGGCTGGAAAATACGCAGGAGGCTGCCGAGCGCGGGATTTTCTACAAGGCGAGCCGCGTCATCGTGGACGAAAACGATCCGTCTGAAAACGGGATCATGGAGGAAGAAAAAGTCAAGCGGACGGCGCTCGCGGAAAGAACGATCCGGCAATACAAGGAAAACGGAACCGCGTTTGCGCTGGACAGCCTGCAAACCATCGCCGCCATGTACACGGACGGGGCCGATATCGAGTGGCAGCGCCTGTATGCAAAAGAGCAGCACCACATCATCGCATTGCCAGCCTATCCGTACGAATCGGTCCGTCACTGGATCGGGACCGGGCCGCAAAACTCCGAAGGCCCGGCGCAAACAACAGACACATGCTATCGCCTGCATTGGGTGCGCGACGACAAAGCGACAGCACCGTTGCGGCAAGCTGGCGCGAAACCGGGCACGTGGCTGTTTTTGAGCGGAACGGGCTACAGGAGTCATGAGTTGCTCGTGGAGCTACAAGCGCGGGAAGCGGATGTCATCGAAGTTGCTTTCGGCGCTGCTTTTGAAAAAGGCGGCGATCGTCAATACAAGATCGGCTCGGCGGACGATTTTCCGCGCTTGCTGCAAGAGCTGGCGCACCGGGACATTCGCCACATCGTCCACTGCATGGGCATGACGGAGGAGAAGCTCGCATGTGCGGACGACTTTCACGAGTGGGAAAACCGGAGCGTCTACAGCTTCTGCCAGCTTGTGTGCGAGCTGTTGAACCAGTCGTATCACCAGGAGATCAACCTGTATCTTTTGGGCGACCAGGCGTTTTCGGTGACCAGGCGAGAAGCCGCCTTGAACCCGCAGCACGCCGTTTTGTTCGGCCTGGCAAAAGTGGTCGCGCAGGAGTACCCGCAGTTGAAATGCCGCTGCATTGATCTGGACAGCGCTACTGCGCCGTCTACGCTCTGGGCTGAGTGGGAAGCGGGAGAGGAAGACTTCCAGGTGGCGTATCGGGAAAATGTCCGATATGTCGAACGGCTGGAAGCGCAGACGCTGCAAGCGGCAGAGCCGCAGGCCGTCTCCATCCGGGAAAACGGCGTCTACCTGGTTACGGGCGGGCTTGGCGATATCGGGCTGAAAGTTGCTCATTATCTCGGCAAAAAGCAGCCCGTGCACCTGTGCCTGCTCGCCAGAAGCGCCTTTCCTGCGCGCGAGCAATGGGCCGAAATTGTCCGGGAGCAGCCCCATTCCGCACTGGCGGGCCAAATCGGGCAAATCCGCAGCATCGAGGACAGCGGGTCCAGCGTAGAAGTGCATACGGTGGATGTGGCCGATGAGCGCAGGCTGGCCGATGTGTTGCAGACGATCCGCCAGCAATACGGTGCGATCCATGGTGTTTTCCATTGCGCGGGTGTGGCAGGCGAAGGTCTGCTCATCAACAAAGGACGAGCCAAAATCGCGCAAGTGCTCGCTCCAAAGGTCGTCGGCACCTGGCTGTTGGACCGTTACACCGAGCAGGACCGCCTCGACTTTTTTGTCCTGTTTTCCTCGGTAACCAGCTTGCTCGGCGGGCTCGGACAGGCGGATTACACGGCGGCCAACGCCTATTTGGACGCGTTTAGCGACTACAGGCAAGCCAAAGGCCGACAGAGCGTGACGATCAACTGGCCTGCCTGGAACGACACAGGCATGGCGGCGCGATACCGCATCCAGAAAGAGGCTTCGCCGTTTTGCGGCATGCATCCGGACAAGGCGATCGGCATTTTGGATGCGGTGCTGAGACGAAAGCTCGCGCGCGTCATCGTCGGCGAACTGAACGAGGCGCATTTTCAGACCCACCGCTATCCGTTGCCTTTTGCCATCTCGCCGGAAATCAGGAGCATGTTCGCGCGTCCTGTTGCTTGGGAGCCGGAGACAGCGGACGCCACACCGCTTGCGCCGATGCTCACAGGCAGGACCGACCACACGTACAGCGCGGTGGAAACGCGCCTGGCCGCCGTTTGGCAAAAAGTATTGGGGATCCCGGAAGCGAATGTGTACCAGTCTTTTCAGGAGGCAGGCGGAAACTCCATTCTCGCGACCAGTCTCGTCAAAGAAATCGAGCAGCTCTACCCGGGGCGGATCAACATCGCCACGCTGTTCGCCTATCCTTCGATTGCGAAAATGGCGGAATATCTGGAAAACAAGCCGAGTGCCCACGAGACGCCCCGCAAGGCCGGACAGAGCGAGACGGTCCCCTTGCAGGACAAACTGAGCGATTTTCTCAAGGGCAATGTTTCGATGGAAAACATATTGGACTACCTAGACCAGAAAGAGTGGGGAGAAGAAGATGAGTAGCCGAAAAGAGATGAATGACAGCATCCTGCAACTGCTGAAAGCGGGACATCTCAGCCAGGAAATGGCGGTTTCCATTTTGGAAAAGCTGAATCGCCATCCAGAGCGCAAGAGCCGTCAGGACATTGCTGTCATCGGCATGGCCTGCCGCTTCCCCGGAGCGAGCAGCCCCCAGCAGTTTTGGGACAATCTGGTCCAGGGAGTAAACAGCATCGGCTACTTTCCGGAAGAGCGGTTGCGCGATTTGTCCGGCTTCCTGCCAGAGCTGGAAGAGATGCTGGAGAGCGCCCATCACCAGGCTGGCTACCTCGATCAGATTTGCTGCTTCGATCACTCTTTTTTCCAGATCGGACAAAACGAAGCGCTGGCGATGGAGCCGTATCAGCGCCTGTTTCTGGAGACGGCCTACCACGCGCTGGAGGACGCCGGATACGGGGGAGCGAGGCTGAAGCATTCCAACACGGGCGTGTTTGTGGGACTGGAGACGGCTTACCAGTCCCATTATCGCTCGCTCTTGCAAAACGAAGATATTTCTTCGCTGGTCGGCTCGCTCGTGGGGCTGTTGTCCAACCGGATTTCGTATTTTCTGGACTTGCGCGGGCCTGCTTTCGTGCTCAATACGGCGTGCTCATCGGGGCTTGTCGCCTTGCATCAGGCGTGCACGGCCCTGGCGAACAACGAATGTGAAGCAGCGCTGGTCGGCGGCGTGAATCTGATGGTCATTCCGCAGGTGACCGGGAAGCTGCACGATCTGGAGACGTCGGACGGCAGAGTGAAGGCGTTTGACAAACAGGCGGACGGAACGATCTGGAGCGAAGGAATCACAGCCGTGATGCTCAAGCCGTTGGCGAAGGCGCGCGAGGATCGCGACCCGATCTACGCGGTTATTAAAGGAAGCGGCGTCAATGCCGACGGCGCTTCCAACGGCTTGACCGCCCCCAATCCGGATGCCGAGACGCAATTGTTTTTGCGCACGTGGGAAAAAGCCAAAATCGATCCGCTGTCCATCTCGTACATCGAAGCGCACGGCACAGGGACGCTGTTGGGCGATTCGATCGAATTGCAGGCGATCAACGACGCCTTTCAAAAATCTGCGTCCCGGCCCCATGTGTGCGGGATCGGCTCGGTCAAGACGAATATCGGCCATACGGTTGCCGCATCTGGTCTGGCGTCGCTCATCAAAGTCGTGCTCGCCCTCCGGCACAAAAAAATTCCCGCTACGCTGCACTACCAGTCTCCGAACCCTTTTCTCGATCCGCGCAACGCTGCGGTCGAAATCGTGACCGAGCTAAGAGACTGGAAAAGAGGGGGCACCCCGCTGCGCGCAGGGGTCAATTCCTTTGGCTTCAGCGGCACCAATTGCCATGTCGTCGTGGAAGAGGCGCCGGAAAGCGACCGCCCGGAAACGGAAACAGAAGCGGAGCCGTTGCCGCCGGTGCATCTTTTGACGCTCTCCGCCAAAAGCAAGTCGTCCTTGGCGGAGTTGCTAAAAGCCTACCATTCCTATTTGCAAACTCACTCATCCATAAATCTGGCGGACTTGTGTTATACGGCAAACACGGGCCGAGGACAATACGAAAACCGGGTCGCGTTCGTATTCCAGTCGATAGAAGAGTTGCGGCAGCAATTGCGCGTAGCCGATTTGTCCGGAGCAGAAGAGGCGAAAGACAAAGGAATTTACCTCTATGGGGGTGCCGAATCCAGCCGTGAGGGCGGCACTCCCGCCAGCTCTTTTGCTGGCTTGGGCGAGCATGCCGAGACTGATTGTGACGGCTGGCTGACGAAAGCGTCGCTGGAAAAGCTGGCGGAGCAATACGTCGCGGGAATGTCGATCCCGTGGGAGACGGTGTACCGCCAACCGCGGCAAAAGCTGAATTTGCCCGTGTATCCCTTTGAAAAAATCAAAATCTGGCCGACGGCGGACAAAAAAGCGCAAGGCCCTTTGCCAAGCGCATCGGGAACAAGCGGGCATGCGAGCGAAGCGCCAGCCGCACTACCCGCAGCCGAGCAGGCTCTCTATGAGCGCATCCAGTGGGTCCCTGCCGAGCCTTTGTCCACACAAGCACAGAAACGAGCGAAGGTGCTGGTCATCACCGACTCTACCGATTGGGGCTACGAGCTGGCCGACGCCATCGCGACGCACAGCGAGCGCGTCGTGCATGCCCGGCTGACGACTGCCTATCGCCAAGAAAGTGCCACCGAGTATGGGCTTACTTGCTCGCAAGCCGATTTTGAGCGGCTCATTCGCGATACAAGCGAGGCTGCTTTTAGCAAAGTCGTATTCGCGGTCGCAAAGGCGCCCGGACCGGCCAGCGACGATGCCGAGCAGCTTTTGCACGCGCTGTTTTTCTTGACGAAAGCATTGGCGAAAAATCGTCCTGCCCCCAGCGAAATCGTCTTGGTCGGGAAAAACGCCCAGCGGGTTCTGCCGGACGATCACACCGTCCAGCCGGAGTTCGCGGCCTTGTTCGGATTGGGAAAAGTCATTCGCGAGGAGTACAGCGCTCTTCCTTGCAAGTGCATCGACTTTGATGATGCCACACCTGTCAGCGACATCGCGGCGGAAGCGTTGGGCAGTAGCGGACATTACCAGATCGCGTATCGTTCTGGACAAAGATACTATCCTGAGCTGGCGCCATTGGATTTGTCCGCAGTCGACGACAGCGGCCTGCGCTTCAAGGAGCAAGGGGTGTACGTCATTACAGGCGGTACGGGCGGCATTGGCCTTGCGCTTGCGAAGCATATCGCCCAGCACCACCGGGTGAAACTCGTTCTCATCAGTCGCAGCGCATTGCCCGAGCGTGCCCTGTGGGACGAGTTCAGCCAGCACAAGCACGATAAGCAGGGTAGGCTGCTTCACCATCTGCAAAGCTTGGAGAGCAACGGCTCCCGGGTGTTTACATACAGCGCCGACGTAGCCAACCGGGATGAGATCGCCGCGGCTATCCGCGACATCTACCGCGTCCACGGAAAAATCGACGGCATCATCCACGCAGCAGGCTTGCCGGGCAGCGGTCTGCTCGTCGACAAGGACGAAGCCGATTTTTCGGCCGCGCTCGCTGCCAAAATCAGAGGGACGCAGCATCTGCACGCGCTGACGCGGGAAAACCCGCCTGAGTTTCTCGTGCTGTTTTCTTCCATCGCGGCAGTGGTCGGCGGGATTTACTTGGGCGATTACGTCGCCGCCAATTGCTACCTGGATGCTTTTTCCGGCGTCGCAAGCGCGCCCACGCGAATCGTCGCGATCAACTGGGCGACGTGGATGAATACGGGCATGGCGAAAAAGGCAGGGGCGAGCCTCGATGCTGCTTTTCGCTCCCTCTCGCCTCGCCGGGCGGTCAAAGCGTTCGAGCATGTTCTCCGTAAAAACTTGTCCAACGTCGTCATCGGGGAAATCAACACGGACAATGACTTGTTCTGGAACAGCAGCCTGCCAATCGCGCTTGCCGCGGGGATTCGGGCGAAAATCAGGCTGCCGGAGGTCGAGATTCAGGTAGAGCTGACGGGCCGGGCGGATGGCGGCTATACCGAGCTTGAACGGCAGCTTGCGCAAATTTGGGGAAACGTCTTCCGGCTGCCAACGATTGATATACACGATCATTTTTATGAGCTGGGCGGAACCTCGATCATGGGCATCAAGATCGCCAACCGGATTAACGCGCAATGCCAGGTCACCCTGTCGGTGCAGGATGTGTTTACGCATTTGTCCATCCCGGACTTGGCCGAGTTTGTCTCGCAAAAACAACGGGAGCGAAGCGGGGAAGACGTTCCGCAGCAAAGAGAAGCAGCGCCAGACCAGCGGATCATGCCGCTGTCGCACGCACAGCGGCGCATATGGTTTTTGCAAAAGATGACCCCCGAGCTGGTCGCCTACAACTTGCCGTTTATTCGCACGAATGACATGGCCATTGACGTCGCGCTGTTGGAGCAGGCCGTCGCCTATCTCGCAGACAGACACGTGATGCTGCGCACGAGGTTCACTCTGCAAGACGGAAGTCCTGTGCAAGAAGCGCTGCCGAAGTACCGTCCGGCGATCCAGGTGATCGACGCAACGAAGCAGCCAGACCAGGCGCTTTTTGTGGAAAAAAGCATTCATGAGCAGAAAATGCAGCCGTTTGATCTGGAATCGCCTCCGTACCGCATCTATTTGTACCAGCTTGCCAAGGAGCGCTTTTGCCTGTACGTCAATTTTCACCATGTGATTACGGATGGCTGGAGCATCGACATTTTTTACCGCGAGCTGTTTGGCATTTACCAGTCGCTTTTGCAAGAGCAGCCCCCAAGGCTGACCGAGGCGAAGCCCGATTACTTTGATTGGATTGCTGCCCAAAAAGAATGGGAAACGAGCGAAGAGTTCGCCAAGCACGAAAGCTACTGGCTTTCCGAGCTTGCCAAGCCGTTGCCTACGCTGTCGCTGCCGACTGACAAAAAACGGCCGCCCGTCCAGACGTACAACGGTAGCTACCACAAGTTCGAAATCAGCGGAGCGCTTTATGAAACGCTCAAGCGCCACGTCGAGCAGCAGCAGATTACGTACAGCAACGTTTTGCTGAGCGCCTACTTCCTGCTGCTGCACAAGCTGTCGCAGGACGACGAGCTGATCGTCGGTGTACCTACGGCTGGAAGAAACCAAAAGAAATGGGAAGAAGTAGTGGGGATATTCATCAACACTTTGTGCATTCGCCTTTCTTTTCAGGACGTCGCGACGTTTGCCCAGTTGCAGCATGCTGTCCAGCAAAAAGTGTGGGCGGCGATCGACAAAGCGCAATACCCGTTTGACCTGCTGGTGGAAAAGCTCAATCCCGAGCGTGATTTGGCGCGAAATCCCGTTTACAATGTGCTGTTCCAGTTTTTTGACAAGCTGCATCTGGAAAACGACGGGATCAGCCAGTTTGAGCTGAGCTGTCTCGCGAAGGAAGGCGATCAGCGGATCGAGATTTCCTTTGAGTACAACTCGGACTTGTTTGCGGACAGCACGATCCGGCAGTTTGCCCGCTTTTTCCTGCACATTCTCGCGCAAGTGACGGAGCGTCCGGAAATGCCGATCAAAGAAGTGGCTTTGCTGACTGGCCCCGAGGCGGACGAACTGCTGCACCGTTTTCAAGGGGCGCACCTGGACTGGCCCGAGCCGCTGCCGCTCCACCAGCAATTTGAAGCCCAGGCGCAAAAAACGCCGCATGCGATCGCGCTGGTCTGCGAAGAGCAGCAGATGACGTATCAGACGTTAAACGAACAGGCCAATCAGCTCGCCTGGCTGCTCATCCGCAAGGGCGTCGGCAAACGCGTGCCCGTCGGCATTTTCGTCGACAGAGGTTTGCAGTCCGTCGTCGGCATCCTCGCTATTTTGAAAGCCGGTGGTGTCTATGTGCCGCTCGATCCGGGCTATCCCGAGGAGCGAATCGCCTACATTCTCGCTCACAGCGGAGCCAGACTGCTTTTGACCGAAAATCGCCTGCTCGAAAAAGCCGGGCGGATCGGACAACAGCAGCAGGTCGACATCGTCAATCTGAGCGTGTTCCAGGAAGCAGCCGCGACGGAGGCCGCTTTCGAGACAACTGCCAATCCGCCGACGGAAAGCAGCGGCGCTGACTGGATGTATATCATGTACACCTCCGGCTCGACAGGCAAGCCAAAAGGCGTGCCGGTTACCCATGCCAACGTCCACAATTTTGTGGCGTGGAGCATCGCTGACTTCCAGTTGCGATCAGACGATGTATTCATGCTCGTCACGTCCATCAGCTTTGACATCTCGGTCTTTGAAATCTTCGCCGCGCTGCTATGCGGAGGGCAGCTTTGCATCGTGACGCAAGAGCGGCTCCGGGATATGGACGGATTGCTCGCGTACATGGAGACGCAGCAAGTTTCGGTTTGGCATTCCGTCCCGAGCTTGATGGTACAGCTCACTACGTTTTGGAAAGCCAACAAGGAGCGGTACGGTCATTCTCCCGTGCTGCCAGCGCTCAGGCATGTGCTGCTGGGCGGGGAAGCGTGGAGCTTCGCCCTGGCGAAACAGGTGCGGCAGATGCTGCCGTTTGCCGACATTCGCAACATGTACGGACCGACCGAGACGACGATCTGGGTGTCCAGCTACAAGGTGGAGCCAGACGCAGACGCCCCTTATGGAGCTGTACTCATCGGCAAGCCGATTGCCAATAATCAAATCATCATTTTGGCTCCGGACGGCAACGTTTGTCCGCCGGGCGTGATCGGTGAAATCTACGTAGCAGGCCGAAATGTGACCAGCGGCTACTTCCAGGACGAGGAACGGACGAGACAAGCGTTCATCCGGCGAGCCAGCGGCCAGCTTTGCTACAAGACAGGCGATCTCGGCCGATACTTGCCGGATGGCAACATCGAATTTGTCGGCAGAAAAGACCAGTTGGTAAAAGTGCGCGGCTACCGCATCGAGCTTGGCGAGATCGAGCATGCGCTTCGGGATGCCGCGCCGCTTCAGCAGATCGCCGTGACGACGGTAAAAGACGGGGAGACAAGCAAAATCGTTTGCTACTACACAGCAGACAGACCGCTGCCGATGGGCCAATTGAAGGAGTACGCGCGGAAAAAACTGCCGGAGTACATGGTTCCCGCCCAATTTTTCCATGTCGAGCGATTTTGGCTGACTCCGAACGGCAAGATGGACTGGAAGGCAATGGAGCAACATTGCCAGCAGTTGGACGCGGGGCCTCTGTTTTCGGAAGCCCGGGACGACGTCGAGCAAAAGCTCGCGGAAATATGGAGCAGGCTGCTTGGCGCGCCTAGCATCGGGATTCACGACAACTTTTTTGACATCGGCGGAAATTCCTTGCTGATCGTGCAGTTGCAGGAAATGATTCAGACGGAGCTGTTCCATGAGCTGTCGATTGTGGAGCTTTTCCAATATACGACGATCGAAAAGATAGCCGAACAGATCAAAAGAACGGCCGTGAACCGATCCAGCGTGGAAACGGGACAAAAAAGAGCGGAGCTGCGCAAAAAACGAAGAACGATGCGAAGCTAGGGAGCCGTTTGGGGGAAAGGAAAATCGGAATGGAAAATGCGCATGCGCCAAGCGAGAAAATCGCGATCATCGGCATGGCGGGAAAATTTCCGCAAGCCGAAAATATTCGTAAGTATTGGAACAACCTGGTGGACGGCGTAGAAGGAATCCGCTTTTTCACAAAAGAGGAGCTGTTGGAGTCGGGCGTAGACCCGGCTCTGCTCGCTCGGCCGGACTACGTCCCCGCTTGCGGTCAACTGGCAGGGATCGAATGGTTCGATGCAGCCTTTTTCCACTATACGCCGCGGGAAGCCGAGATTATTGATCCGCAGCAACGGCTGTTTCTGGAAGCTGCCTGGAATGCCCTCGAAGATGCCGGACAAAGCGTGTCGCAGCTTGAGGGTGCGGTGGGCGTGTTCGCCGGAATCGGCGCGAACAAATATGTGACGCATGTGGTCAGTCGCCCCGACTTGTTGCGCATTTTGGACCATCGCCAAATCGAGGTCGGAAACGACAAAGACTTTTTGACGACGCGGGTTTCCTACAAATTGAATTTGACTGGCCCGAGCTTTTCCGTTCAGACGGCTTGCTCCTCCTCGCTGGTGAGCGTGCATCTGGCGTGCCAGAGCCTGCTGAACGGGGAGTGCGACATGGCTCTGGCAGGAGGCGTGTCCGTCCAGTTTCTCGACAAGCACGGCTATTTGTACAAGCAGGGGGGCATCGAATCGCCGGACGGACATTGCCGCTGCTTCGATGAAAAAGCGGAAGGGACCGTCTTCGGCGACGGCGTGGGCGTCGTTGTGCTCAAAAGGCTGGACGAGGCGCTGCAAGACAAGGATCATATCTACGCGGTCATTAGCGGTTCGGCCATCAACAACGACGGCGCAGGCAAAGTCGGATACACCGCGCCTGGATTCGAGGGCCAGATTCAAGTCATTTCCGAAGCGATGGAAGTGGCCGGAGTGACTCCGCACGAGATCGGGTATGTGGAAGCGCACGGCACGGGGACGAAGCTGGGGGACCGGGTAGAGATTGCCGCCCTCAAGGAAGTGTTCAAGGAGCGCGATCCGGCCGATCCGTGTTACATCGGCTCGGTCAAGGCGAATGTGGGGCATTTGAACACCGCTTCCGGCATCGCGGGCCTGATGAAGACCGTTCTCGCCATCCACCACGAAACGATTCCGCCGCTCTTGCACCTGCAAAAGCCGAATCCGGAGCTCGAATTGGAAAACAGCCCGTTCCGCTTGAATAACACCCCGGTAAGGTGGCAGGCGGAGTCGGGAAAAAGAGTGGCAGGCGTCAGCTCTTTTGGCATCGGCGGGACCAATGCGCACGTCATTGTCGAAACGGCTCCAAAGACGCCCGCCCTAGAAGCGGCGAGCGAGTGGAATCTGCTGGCGATTTCGGGGAAAACCAGTGCGGCGAGACAGCGAAACTATGAAAATGTGCTGGCTTATCTCCGCGAGAATCCCGAGGCAAGCTTGTCGCAAGTCGCCTACACGCTGCAAACGGGCCGGGAGCATTTCGATTTTCGCGGGATCGTCCTGTGCCACACGGAAGAGGCGGTTGCCCATCCGGATGCGCTGCGGCTTGTTTGCAGCGAAACGGAGGAAAGCGCGGAAGAGAAAGCGGTCGTCTTTGTCTTTTCCCCGGCGGGAATCGCGTGTGGAAGCACGGCCCGCGACTTGTATCGGCAGTTCCCTTTCTTCCGCGAGCAGATGGACCAATGCTTCCGGTTCGTGGAGCGGGTGCTGCGGCTGGATGCCAAAACATGGCTGGAAAACGATTCGCCCCATGGCCCAATCGCCCAATTCATCCTGGAATACTCGCTGGCGCAGCTATGGCGTCACTGGGGAGTGACACCAAAAGCGCTGGCAGGAGATTGGCTCGGAGAATACGTCAGCGCGTGTCTCGCAGGCGTTTTGGCTTGGGAAGACGCTTTGAAGCTGCTCTGTTTCCGTGGGGACTGTGCTTATGCCATCGCGCTTGGCAAACCGGGCATTCCGTTTTTGTCGAACAGAAGCGGCACGTGGATCACCGAGGAGCAGGCCAGCTCCATGGACTATTGGCGGGAGCTGGTCAGCTTTTCCGGTCAAGGGGTGGATGTGGCTAGCTTGCCTGTGCTCGCCCATGTGCAAAAGCCGGTATTTCTCGAAGTCGGCCCAGGGAAAACGCAGCTTGAACGGCTGGCAGCAAGCGAACGGTTCCGTTCCGCGCCATTGCTGCCGTCCTTGCCCGCCCCCGGAGAAAACGAATCGGCCTGCAAGACGATGCTCGCTTCGTTAGGGCGACTGTGGCTGTACAAGGCGAACATCCGCTGGAAAAACGTCCATGCGCCAGCGCACCCGAGCCGCCTCCCGCTGCCGACCTACGCTTTTGAACGGAAGTATTACTGGATTGAGCGGGCGTTCGCTGCGCCTGCGGAGACGCTTGGCAATGAAAAGCGTCTGCCTCCCTCTACGCTCCTGATAAGACAGGGCGGCGAGTTCATCCAGGACGGCCAGGCCAGCTACACGTTACAAGCGCACCAGATGCGGCAAGTAGAAGAGTTGTTGGCGAGCTTTGCTGCTGATTCTCCCGGAGAAAAGCTCGCACCGCTCGCCAGCGCTTCGGCTTCCGCTCCGGCCACCGAGCAGCAGCCGCGCAATCAGCGTCAGGAGGACATGGCTTCGTGGCTGTGCACAATTTTGGAGGAGTTGCTCGGAAAAAGCCCGATCAGTGTGGCAGACGACTTTTTTGACCTGGGCGGCGATTCCGTGACGGCCATCCAGTTCGCTTCGCGTCTGAAAGAACATCACATTGAGATTGCCTCCGAACTGCTGTTTGATTACCCGACGATGGAGGAGCTGGCGCGGCAGATTCGGCTGGGGAGCGACAGCAAGCCGTCCACGGAAGCATTGGCGGGGGATCACCCGACGATGGAGGAGCAGCAGGCGCGGCAGGTCGGGCGGGAAAGCGACAGCCAATCAACCACAGGAGCATTGGCGGCAGATGACCCGACGCAGGAGCAACAGGCGCGGCAGATCAGCCTGGAAAGCACCAGCCAGCCATCCGCCCCAAGCACGCTGTTCTACAACGTCGACCAGGCCGACCAGGAGATTTTACTGCGTACAGTGGATACACGGGAAGTCGAAAGCGTCTATCCGCTCACCTTCATGCAGTTACTGGTCCTGAACCACAACATTTTGCACGCGCGGCAAGGCACGGTCAGCCTGCTCGCGTTCCCGATTGCAGAGGAACTGAGGCTTGACCATTTCCGACTGGCCTGGCAGCGGGTTATCGACCGCCATTCCGTGCTGCGGACTGGATTCATCTGGAGAAAAATATCGCATCCGGTTCAATTCGTGAAAAGGCATGTCGACGTTGCCATCGACGTGCTGGACTGGACGAAGCTGTCTGCGGACGAGCAAAAGCAAGCTTTGGCCGAATGGATCGCGCAGGAACGGCAAAAGAGCTTCAAGGTGGACGAAGTTCCGCAAATGCGGTTTCAGCTCATCCAATACGACAAGGCAAGCTACCAGTTTGTCTGGACGTATCAACATTCCTTGTTTGACGGCTGGAGCATGAATCTCATTTTGCAGGAAGTGTGGGCGAACTATCAGCTCGGCGAAGCGCTCATCCGCGAGCCGCAGACGCCCGCGACGCCTTTCCTCGATTATGTCAAGTGGCAAAAAAGGCAGGACGACCAGGAAGCGCGGCAATTTTGGACAGGGGAGCTGGGGCCGTTCCGCTATCGCGAACAGCTTGTGCCGACGACACCGAGCCAGCGCAGCGGCTATGTAAGCGCCGTGAAAAGTGTTGCTCTGGCACAAGACGAGGTCTATACTGTAAGAGAATTTTCCAGAAAGAACCAAATAACGCTAAATACGGTAGTCTTGGGCGCGTGGGGCTTGGCGCAGGCGCGACTGCTCGAACAGCGCGACGTCCTGATCGGGCTGATGACATCGGGACGCGTCCCGGAAATCGGGCAAATGGACAAAATGGTCGGACTGTTTACCAACAGCTTGCCCGTCCGGCTGACCTACAACGACGCGGACCAGGTCAAAGAGTGGTTTGTCGCCTTGCAGAAAAAAATCGTGCGCATTCGCCGCTACGAGCATATTACGTTGCAGCAAATGGCGCAGTGGTCGCAAATTCCGCTCGATTTTTTGCAAACCGTTATCAATACGCGCAGCCTGGTTTATACGCACTTTCCGTTCCAGACGCAAGCTGGCGAGCAAAAGCCGTTTCAGGCAAAGAGCAGCGGGCAGCTTCACCTTCCGCTGCGCCTGTTTGTCAACCCGTCCGAGGACCGCTTCACGCTCCGGGCGGAATACGACAGCAGTCAATTTGCCCACGATGCGGTCGCGCAACTGCTGGAGGAAGTAAAACGTCTGGTAGTGGCCGTCCCGCGAGCTGACGGGATTGCCGATTTGTGGGCAGAGGCAAAAAATCAGATGAAGTAAGGCGCATGCCACGTAGGAGAATGATAAACGCTATGAGAATTGCAATCGTAAACGGACCGAACATGAACCTGCTCGGATTGCGGGAAACCGCGATTTACGGAACCGTCACCTGGAAGCAAATCGAGGACAGGCTGTACAGGCTGGCGGGCGAGCTGCAAGTGGATGTCCTCTTTTTCCAATCCAACCACGAAGGCGAAATCGTCGACTTTTTTCAGCAGCAACTGCACGACCTGGACGGCGTGGTGCTGAATCCGGCGGGATTTTCCAAGACCGGTTACTCGATACTCGACGCGCTGGCCGCAGTCGGCGTTCCCTATATCGAGGTGCACATGTCCAACATTTTTGAACGGGGCGGCTGGCATGCCGAATCAATTTTCTTCGCCAACGCTGTGGGCCACGTGATCGGCTTGAAGGCCAATGTGTACGAGCTTGGCTTGCGAGGGATCGCGCAGTACGTAAAAGAGCAGCGAACATCGATCAGTGGGAAGGAATGGAGAACGGGTGCACATTGAAGTCTACAACGCGAAGCTTCACAATCTGAAAAACATCACCACGACGATTCCGAAGCATCGGTTTATCGTCGTCACGGGAGTTAGCGGCTCGGGGAAATCCAGCTTTATTTTCGACACCTTGCACCACGAGGGGCAGCGGATTTACTTGGAGGCGCTGGGCATCGCGCACGATGTCCTGCACTACGACTCGTTTGACATGATTCAGGGACTCAGCCCGACGATTGCCGTGCAGCAGCGAACTGTCAGCAATCTGAATCGGCGCTCGGTCGTCGGCTCCGTCACCCGCATTTTGAACCTGCTGGCGATCATTTACGCCCAGGAAGGACAGCGGGCAGGCAAGGAAATAGCCTCGCACCAGCCAGACGAATTTGTGCCGGGGCTGTTCATGTTTAACTCCCCGCATGGCTCATGCCCGGCCTGCGGCGGCAGGGGAAGTGTCGTCGAGGTAAACGTCGAGAAAATTTTGCCGTCGGAGCGCGAAACGATTGAACGGTGGCATCAGTTCGCCTACCAGTTCCCGCACGCGAAAAAAGAGGAAAAGGAGTACGTGTACAAGCGCCTCGATAATTTCAGCAAACATTTTCAGGTGAGCGCGGACACGCCTTTTGCCGAGTTGCCGCCGGAAGCGAAGGAAGCGTTTTTGCATTATCGGCCGAAGCGGACGCAGAGCAAAGGCCACCTGATTTTTTACGGAGTCACTGTCGTCATTGAAGAAAAGCTGAAAAAGATCAATCTGCAGCAATTTCCCGATCTGCAGACGACGCGGCCGTGCACGAGATGCCAAGGGTTCCGGCTCGGGCCAAAAGCGCTCTCGATTACGATTGGCGACAAGCATATCGGACAGCTTTGCCAGATGAATGTCAGCGACCTGGCGGCATTTCTCCGCCACTACCAGACAGCGCGGCCGCATACCCCGTTTATTGCCCACTTGCTCGGAGAGATTTTGCGCAAGCTGGATTGCCTCGAAACGGTCGGCTTGTCCTATCTGAACCTGTATCGCGAAATCCCGACGTTGAGCGGAGGGGAGACACAGCGGCTGCACATCATGTCTCACCTGTCAGCAAAGGTCGATTCGATCATCTACATTTTTGACGAGCCGACCGCCGGGCTGCACGAAAAAGAAAAAGAAAAGATCATCGAAAGCTTCCATCGGCTAAAGCAGCAAGGCAACACGGTCATTGTCGTGGAGCACGATGAAAGCGTCATCAAGCACGCCGACTACATCATGGACTTCGGCCCTTTGGCTGGCCAACTCGGCGGCTCTATCGTCTACCAGGGGAGCTACGCCGGCTTTCTCCAGTCGCGCGAATCAATCACGGCCCAGTATTTGCGGAAGAAAAAGCACCCGCCAAAAGAATACGCAAGCGGCGTGGACGCATCCGCTCCCAAGCTGTCGATTTGCAACGCGCGCACGAACAATCTGAAAAACATCGACGTCGATCTTCCTTTGCGTGCCATCGTCGGCATCAGCGGGCTGTCTGGCAGCGGAAAAAGCTCGCTGGTGATCGACACGCTTATCCCTAAGCTTCAAGCAGCGTTGAAAGCAAAAGCGGGCAAGCAAAAGCAGTTGCTGGAGGAAGAAGAGCACGACAGCGATTACGCCCATGCGCACGCCGATGCCCGGCTGGAAGGCGCGGAAAACGTCGACGGCTGCATCGTCGTCACGCAGAAGCTGGCGCGGCGCCATGAAAACTCTTGCGTCGCCACGTTTTTGGGGGTGTGGGACCACATCCGGCAACTTTTTGCCGCGCAGGAGGAGGCCATCGCCCGGCAGTTTACGCGCAGCTCTTTTTCGTTCAACTCGACAGGCTCGTGTCCGGTTTGCAACGGAAACGGGCAGATCAAAAGATGGCTCGGGCAGTTGACGTTCAGCGATCCGTGCCCTTCCTGCCGCGGCAAGCGATTCAAGCAGGAAGTAATGCAGGTTCGCTACAAAGAGCGCACGATCTCCGACATTTTGGAGATGTCGATTTCCGAAGCGCACGCGTTTTTCTCTGACCACGCCAAAATCAGCAAGATGCTCGGCACGATCGAGGAACTCGGCATGGGCTATATTCTCATCGGGCAAAGCCTGACGACGTTGAGCGGGGGAGAAGCCCAGCGGCTGAAACTGGCGCGTGAGCTGGGAAAAAGCAGCAAGGGAAGCTTTCTGTACATTTTGGACGAACCGACTGTCGGCCTCAGTTACTACGACACGGAAAAACTGCTGGTCATTCTCGGCAAGCTGATCGCCAGCGGACATTCCGTCCTGCTCATCGAACACGATCCGTACGTGCTGTCTTACTGCGACTATTTGATCGAGCTTGGGCCAGGCGCGGGGCACAAAGGCGGCGAGGTCATCGCCAAGGGAACGCCGGAAGAGATCAAGCAGTTCGCTTGCTCGATGATCGGTCCGTTTTTGGACTAAACGGCACGCTTGCTTGCAGCCATGCCTGAAAAATCATGATTCGAAACGGAAAAGAGGAGATGCTTGTGGAGAGCGTAACGCTGCCAGTCGTCCAGCCGCCGATTTTCGGCTATCAATTTTTTGCCTTTCCTCTATGTATCGTCTTGCAGGACAAAAGAAGCCTGCCCTGGCTGTACAGCAATTTTATCCAGGTGTGCTTCGACAAGCGCCCTGATCCGCCTGTTCCGTTTACGTTTTACATTCACGACTATACGTTGAACCCATGGCTGCACGTCGAGCATTTGCAAAGGGGCACGATGAACATCGTCCAAAGGAACATCGTCGAGTTTGTCCGCGATTGCCTCCTGGACGGCTACTATGTGTACCTGAATGTCGATGAGTACTACATTCCCGAGCGCGCCGTCTATCAAAAAAGCCATCTCTCCCACGATGTGCTGGTGCACGGCGTCGATCTGCAAAACGAAACGTTTCAATTGCTGGGCTTTACAGACAAGCAGATGCTCGCCACCACGAGCGCGTCTTTTCAAGCGTTTGCGCAGGCGTATGACAGCATCGCCCGGATCGACCACCAGGCCATTTGCAATCGCATCTATTTGTACAAAATCAAGGAAACGGGGGCGTATGCGTTTGATTTGGCATTGGTGCAGGAAACGCTGGAAGAGTATTTGACTTCCGGCAATACGTCCAGCAGATTTCGCATGGTCGCCAACCCGTGGGATCATTGCGCCTACGGTTTGGATACATATCGTTGCCTGCAAGACTATTACGAACGCTTGCTTGCGGGCAAGGCAGGCTTCGACGTGCGCCACGTCCACAGCTTATGGGAGCACAAAAGCTTGATGGTCGCCCGGATCAAATACATGCAGGAGCACACCGACTATCTCGACTCGCCCGACCGGCTTCATGCGGCGTATAGCGAAATCGAGCGCAAAGCGCGGAACGCGCGCAACTTGACGCTCAAGTTTTACATGCAGCAGGAGGAGGCGACGCTGCATAAAATCATGCGCTACCTGGAAGGCGGACGAGATTCGGTCCGCGCTGGCACAACATTCGGGCTTTGGCGAAAAGCGAAGAGCGCGTGCTGGTCCACGTGCAGTTGCCAGAAGCCTACCGGAATGATTTTGCCTGGTACGACTTTCATCCGGCCTTGCTCGACACAGGGTTGAATGCCGTGACGATGTTTGTTCTATCAGACCTGTACCTGCCTTTTTCCTTCAAGCGGATGAGCTTTTACAGCAACATGCCTGCTTCTTTTTACAGCTATTTGCAGCAAAGAGAAGCGCGAGGCGACAGCCGGGAGACGGTTTCCTACGATATCAGCCTGATTGACGAGCAAGGGAACGTGTTTGCCGAAGTCGAGAACTACATGTTGAAGCGCGTCTCTCTGGCGATGGTCGCGCACGATTTGTTTTACCAGATTCGCTGGATAAAAGCTCCGTTGGAACAGCGTGGAGAGGTCGACGCAGGCAGCGTGCTGTTGTTTGGCGGCAGCGACAGCGGAAGTGGAAGCGGAACGGTGCGGGAGCTGATTCAGGAATGGGAAGCGCGCGACGTCGAGCTGATTCAGGTCGCTTACGGTGACGGCTATCGAAAAGAGCGGGAAACGAAGTACGTAGTCGGACACGCGGAAGCGGATTATGAACAGCTTTTCGCCGACCTGCAAGGGCGAGGTATCAGCCGGATTGTCCATGCGTATGCGCTGGATGAACAGCATGCCGCCCCCAGCCTCGGCCGCTTGCAAGCAACGCAAGCCCGCACCGTCCGTAGCCTGTTTTCGCTGGTGAAATCGCTGGTACAAGCCAAGTACAGGCAGGAGATCGAGTTGGTCATACTGGGCCGGAATGGCTGGGAAGTGACAGGCAGCGAACCAGAGCTGGAGCCGTGCTACACGGCGTTGTTCCAGTTAGGAAAAGGAATCAACGCGGAGTATCCCCATCTGAAATGCCGAAGTATTGATCTCGACGAAGCGACGGACGGCGGCAGCCTTTTCGCGGAAATCTACGGTGCAACCGACGCGTATCAGGTCGCCTACCGCGGTCAGGAGCGGTATGTCGAAGAATTTGCCCGCTGCCCGGTAGAAGAGTCTGAGTCTGTACAGCCGCTGGAGCTGCAAGAGGACGGGCTGTATCTGATTACCGGAGGCACGGGCGGAATCGGGCTGGAAATCGCCAAACATCTTGCCTCCCGCAAAAAAATTCGCCTTGGCTTGCTTAGCCGCAGCACACTTCCGCCGCGTGAAGACTGGGCGGCAATCAAACGGCGCGAAACAGAAGCAGACAGCAAAACGCGCCGCATCATCGACAGTGTGGAAGAAGTCGAACGGTCGGGCAGCAGCGTCACCGTCTGCGCGTGCGATATCACCGACGAGCAGCAGTTGGCGGCCACGTTGCAGCAGCTTCGCGAGGCGTGCGGCCCGATCAAAGGGGTCATTCACGCGGCAGGCGTGGCGGGCAGCGGATTCCTATTCACCAAAACATGGGCAGAGTTCGCGCAGGTGACCAAACCAAAAATCGAAGGCAGCTACTTGCTGTACAGCTTGCTGGAAGAACGCCCCGACTTTTTCGTGCTGTTTTCCTCGATCGCAACGGTCGAGGGCAGTCCGGGGCAGGGCGATTATGTGGCGGCGAACGGCTACCTCGACGGCTTTGCCTCTTACTTGCGTCAGCAAGGGATTCGCGCTACGACGATCAACTGGACCGCGTGGGCAGAAACAGGGATGGCGGCCGACTATGGCGTGACAAACGGCAACGCTCTGTTCAAGCCACTGAAAACGGCGCAGGCCGTCCAGGCATTTGCCAGTCTGCCAGACGTTCCGCGCGTAGTCGTGGCAGATGTACGCTTCGAGCAGCTCCACGCCTCGCCGGACAAGCGCTTCCCGTTGCAGCTAGTCGCTGGTCTGCGCGGAAACGTCGCGGAGCGAGCCGCAGCGGCCGCACCTGGTGAAGCTTTCCCTCTCGACGTGCCGATTGGCGGCAAACCGCACGACGAGCTGACCGCTACCGAAAAACAACTGGCGCAGGTGTGGGCAAAAACGTTTGGCCTCTCCGAGATCGACCTGCAAAAAAGCTTCTACGAAGTCGGCGGCGACTCGATTATCGCGACGCAAATGGCGAATGTGCTGAACACGCACCTGAACAAGCCGATCACGATTGCGGAAATCTTTGAATTTCCGACCATCCCCGAGCTGGCGACTTATTTGGACGCAAACGTGCTGCCTGCGCAACCCGCAAGGCAGGAAGCGACAGCCGAGCCACATGACGGGCACGATCTGTCCAAGGCGCAATACCGGATCTGGTTTTTGCAAAACTACGATCCGCAGACGACAGCCTATCATTTGCCTGTCGTCAAGCAATTGCAGCTCGCCATTGATCTGGACGTGCTGCAGCAAAGCCTGGACATGCTGACCCGGCGCCACGCCTCGTTGCGCACCGTCGTCCAAACTGTCGCTGGCGTACCGAAGCAGTTCATTTTGCCGGATTGGCAAAACGTCATCCAGTTTCGCGACTACAGCCATGAACCGTCCGGCGCAGAAATGTCGGCCCGACGACTGGAGGAGCAAAATGCGACTCCGTTTGATTTTGCGCAGCCGCTGTTCCGCATGGAGCTGCATCGTCTGGCTGCTAATGAGCATCGCCTTTACGTCAACATGCATCACATCATTTCGGACGGCTGGAGCGTCGGGCTGTTTTTCCGGGAGCTGATGGCGCTGTATGAGCGCATCCGCTCGAAGCAGCCCGTCCAGTTGCCAGCCGTGACGTTGCCCTACAGCGATTGGGTCGAGCAGGAGAAAAAGTGGCTCGCGTCGGAAGAGTTCCGGCACATGGATCGGTACTGGACAAGCGAGCTCATCAAACCGCTGCCAGTGCTGAATTTGCCGACCGATTTTGAGCGGCCGCCCTCTCTCGTCTACGACGGCAGCTACATCAAATTCACGGTGTCCAAAGAAAAAACCGAACAGTTGCGCCTGCTGGCGAGAAATCGCTCCACGACTCTTTACATGACGGTTTTGGCCGTCTATTTTCTTTTCCTGCACAAAATCAGCCAGGAGGAGGACATCATCGTCGGATTTCCGGTGTCCGGCAGGGAGCGGCAAGAGTGGGAAAATGTCATCGGCCTGTTCATGAACATGGTTTGCATCCGCCTCGATTTTCGCGGACTTTCCCGCTATGACGAAGTGTTGGAGGCGGTCAAGCAAAAATGCGTCCGAGCCTATGCCAACGGGCGCTATCCGTTCAACACGCTGGTGGAAAAGCTGAACCCGGAGAGGGACCAGAGCCGGACGCCGATCTTCTCCACGATTTTTCAGCTATACGACAACGTCCCGCAAGATAACGACCGGATCAGTCTCTACGACCTGAGCTGCATTTGCAAAATGGAGCAGGAGCAAATGGAAGTGCGAATGGAGTACAAAACGACGCTGTTTGCCGAGGCGACCATCCGGAAATACGCCGACTATTTTTCGTTTTTGCTCGACCAGGTGATCGACCATCCGGCGCAAATGCTTGGGCGCTATGAGCTGCTGGATGCCGAGCAAAAGGCAGAAGTGCTCGGGCAAAATCCGACGCCTGTTGCGCTGGACGCTCCCGACGAGGTACACCGCCTGTTTGCAGCGCAAGCCAAGAAACAGCCCGCGCAGACCGCCGTCGTTTTCGAGGGAATGCGCTTGACCTACCAGCAACTGGATGAGCGCTCCAACAAGTTGGCCGCCTTCCTGCTGAAAACGAGCGCCGAGGAATCGCAGGAGCCGATCGGCGTCTATTTGCCGCGCGGTATCGAAATGATCGTCGCGCTTTTGGGCATTCTCAAGGCTGGACGCCCGTATGTGCCGTTGGACGTCGATTTTCCGAGCGAACGCATCGCCTACATGATTCAGCACAGCCGGATCAAAACCGTTTTGTCGGAGCAAAGCGTCATTCCGATGCTGGAAACGATCGCTGGAACTCATCTGGAAGCGGTGGTCGATTTATCAGGCGATGTGCTCCTGGCAGAAGCGGTAGGGCATCTTCGCTATTACGGGGACGCGCATATTCGCAACCAGCCCGCCGCACCTGTGACAGCGCCGCCATCCGAGCTGATGTACATCATGTACACTTCCGGCTCGACTGGCACGCCAAAAGGCGTCATGGTGACCCAGCAAAACGCGCTGCACTACCTTTTGTGGAGTCAGCAGCAATTTCAACTGCGACCTGGGCGCAACATGATGCTGGTCACTTCGATCAGCTTTGACATTTCTGTGTTTGAAATTTTTGGCTGCCTGACGAGTGGAGCTACCTTGCATATCATGCCGTCGGAGCGGCTGCGCGACCCTGCTTTGCTGTTTGCCTATCTGGAGGAACATCCGGTCGACGTGTGGCATTCCGTCCCGACTTTAATAAGCCAATTCATCCTTGGCCTTGCTCAGCAGGACGAACAGCGGTTGGCGTGCTTGCGCCAGTTCGAAACCGTCCTCGTTGGCGGCGAAGCGTGGGGCCCTGCCTTAGCCAGCGAGATTGCCCGCTATTTCCCTGCCGCCAAGCTGTACAACTTGTACGGACCGACAGAAGCGACGATCTGGGCTACGTGTTGCGAAGTGAACAGGGAGCTTGCAGGCAAAGCGGTCGTTCCGCTCGGCCGTCCGCTCGGACATAACCAGGTCTACATTTTGGACAAAGACGGAAACTTGTGCGGCCCCGGCGTGCCCGGCGAAATTTGCATTAGCGGCCCTGGCGTCACCCCCGGCTACTTCCGTGACAAAACGAAGACCGAGCAAGTGTATCGCCTGCACCCGTTTACCGATCGGATCGTCTACCATACCGGAGACTTGGGCAAATACGGGACCGATGGACAGCTTGAATATATTTCGCGCAACGACGGCATGGTCAAAGTCAGAGGCTACCGGATCGAAACAGGGGAAATCGAACACAAACTCGCAAGCGTCCCGGGCGTCACGTCAGTTGGCGTCGTCGCGGTCAAGGAAGGCGAATCGAACAAATTGACCTGCTACTATACGTCGACCTGCGACATTGCCGCTTCGGAATTGCAGGAATCGCTGCGCAAAGCGTTGCCTGCTTACATGATCCCGGCCCGGTTTGTGCGCCTGGAGGCGATGCCTGTCACCTCCAACCAAAAACTGGATCGCAAAGCGCTGCAAGCGATGTCGCTCCCGGCTGAATCCACAGAGCAAGGCGAGCTGCAAGCCCCCGGAAGCGAAGTGGAAACGTTCCTGGTTCAGTTGTGGCGCGAGCTGCTCGGTGTGGAACAGGTCGGGACGAGGCAAAACTTTTTCGATCTCGGCGGAAACTCGCACCTGATCGTCCGCATGCAAGCCCGAATCGAAGAGAAATACCCGCAAAAAATCAAAGTGATGGATTTGTTCGAATGCAAAACGATCAGTGCCATGGCCCAGCATATCGAGAGAAGCCAGCCAAACCGAGGACGGTCGGGCGCGAAAGCGGAAGGGCAGCCAAACGACAATGAAATCGGCGACATTTTGCAGCTATTGGACGAATTTAGCGAGGGAGAGGCGTCGGTGGAAGACATCCTGAAAAAATTAGGAGAGTAACGCTTATGGCAAAAAAAGAAGAGATGTACGCCTATATATTGAAGCAGGTCGGCTCCGGGCAGTTGGACAAAAACGTTGCCGCCCGCCTCATTCATTTTTTGCGGCACGATCAGCAAAAGGAGGCGGAAAACGACATTGCCATCGTGGGGATCGCCGCCCGGCTAGGCCAGGCTGACACGGATGCCCGGCTGGAGCAGCTTCTGCATCTCGGCATCGACTCCATCCAGGATATCCCGGCAAACAGACAGGAAAACGCTGCCCTTTTCCTGCCCATGCTTCCCATCGAACGAGCCAAAGCGCAGTTTGACCGAGCCGGATATTTGCCCGAGATCGACCGGTTCGATCCGGGCTTTTTCCACATATCCCCGCGCGAAGCAAGTTTGATGGACCCGAATCAACGCCTGTTTTTGCAATTGGCCTGGGAAGCAATCGAAGAGGCTGGCTATGGAGGAGCGAAGCTTGCTGGCAGCAGAACAGGGGTGTTTATCGGCTACAGCACCGATTTTGGCGAAGTGTACAAAAAAGGCATCCAGCTTCTTGCGCCGGAAGCGATGGGCATTGCGATTCCCGGCAACATCCAGTCCATTATCGCCAGCCGCATTTCTTACCTGCTCGACTTGAAGGGGCCAGCCGTCGCGATGGATACGGCGTGCTCCTCTTCGCTCGTCGCGATTCATTTTGCCTGCCGCCAGCTCATCGAAGGCGCTTGCGACCTCGCTTTGGCCGGAGGAATCAAGTTGCATCTTTTCCCGCTGAAAAGCCATGCGCACGTCAAAATCGGCATTGAGTCCTCGGACGAAAGAACGAAGACGTTCGATGCCAGTTCCGACGGGACCGGAAAAGGCGAGGGGATGGGGGCCGTTTTGCTGAAGCCGTTGAAAAAAGCGCTGGAGGATCGCGACCATATTCATGCGGTGATTAAAGGCAGTGCGATCAACCAGGACGGCAACTCGATCGGCATTACCGCTCCGAACGCGAAAGCGCAGGAGGAAGTCATTTGCCAGGCGTGGGAGCAAGCCGGGATTGATCCCGAGACGATCAGCTATATCGAAGCGCACGGAACCGGAACAAAGCTGGGCGATCCGATTGAAATAGAGGGCATTACGCGAGCTTTTTCGCGCTATACGAGCAAAAAGCAATTTTGCGCCATCGGTTCGTTCAAAACCAACATCGGCCATCTCGATCATGCCGCAGGGATTGCGGGCTTGGTAAAAGTGATCCACGCCATGAAAAGCAAAAAACTGTTTCCTTCGCTGCATTTTCAAAAGCCGAATCCAGCGATTGATTTCAGCTCGTCCGCCGTTTACGTGAACGACCAGTTGCGCGACTGGAGCGCTTCTGGAGGGCTACGGACGGCGGGGATCAGCTCGTTCGGGTTGAGCGGCACGAATTGCCACATGGTCGTGCAGGAGGCTCCGCCCGCTTTTTGTGAGCGAAAACAAGCAGCTCCCCTTTATTTGCTTCCGCTGTCCGCAAAAGACGAGCAGGTGCTGTCGAGGCTAGTTGCCAAATACGCCGCCTATGTAGCTAGCCATCGGCAAGTTGATCTGGACGATTTGTGCTACACCGCAAGCACCGGGCGCGGCCACTACAGCCATCGGCTGGCGATTGTTTTTACCGATTACGACGATCTGCTCGGCAAGCTGGATGCGCTCCAAAAACGCGGGCTTGCCTCAGATGAGCGTGTGTATTACCAGGTTCACGGAAGCGAGGTGGGCGGCGACACGATAGCAGCCCGGGCTGGCGGCTGGCTGAAAGTGACGGAGGAAGAAAAGCACGCGCGGACGCTACAGGCAAAGCGGGAGCTGCAAAGCATGACCAGCGCCTTGCCGGACAGAGAGCTGCCCTCCTATCTCCGCTTGGGTGAGCTGTACGTCGCAGGCGCCGAAATCGACTGGGAACGGCTGTACGAGGGGCTGGCGTGCAACCGCATCAGCTTGCCTGTCTATCCTTTTCAAAAAGTGCGCTGCTGGCTCAACCAGGAGGACTTCGCGGCCTACAAACAGCAGCCGCTTCCCCGTGCACAGAAGCCGCCGCATCCGCTGCTTACGAGCTTGCCGGAAAGCGCATCCGACCACATAACGTATCGCGTCGGCCTGTCTGCCGCAGACGATTGGGTCGTAAACGAGCATCGCGTGGGCAGTGAATACGTATTGCCCGGCACGGCCTACATCGAACTGCTGCTCGAGGTGGGCAGGCAGCAAGGCGGGCTGACCGTCATCAAGGACCTCGCCTTTTTGCAGCCCTTTTCGTTGCGGGAAGGGGAGAGCCATGCGCTGCACATCACGCTGAAAAAAGCGGGCGACGAAAAACACTTCCGCATCGCGAGCATGGATCAGACAGACGGCTCGTGGCGCAAGCACGCAGAAGGCAAGCTGTGCCGTCCGACAGCGCAGCAAAAACGCGTAGACGTGTCGGCTCTCATGAAGCAACTCCCTGTGGCTGCCCGCGCAGCCGATTTGCAGGCAAGCGGCGCCTATATCACGACCGGAGCGCGCTGGAACAACCTGCAGGAATTGCGCAGCGAAGGCGCGGAATGTCTCGTTGCGATCGAGTTGGCCGAGCCGTATCGCGCAGAAGCTGCTGACTACCACTACCATCCGGCCATGCTGGACAACGCGGCGAACATCGCGATCAGAAGCATTGGCGAGCATCTGTATTTGCCCTTTTACTACCAGTCGATTCGCGTTCACGCGCCAATTCCTGCGGCGATTTACAGCTACGTGAGGCGGCGGGAGCAAACGGAAGGGAGCGAGACGGCGACCTTTGACATCGACATCGTCAATGCTGCTGGCGAGGTGCTTGTGGAAATCGAAGGCTACACGATCAAGCAGGTGCGCACGCAGTGGACGGCAGCAAGCTACTACGAAAAAGACTGGGTCGTGCAGGAAGCGCCGTCCCCCGCTCAGGCAAAGGCAAAGGCTGACGAAGCCGTGGTCGTGTTCACCGGGGCAGGCGAGCTGGCCGAGCGGCTTCGCGAGCAGCTTGCCGCTGTCTACGGAGAAGTGATCGAGGTCGCCTTCGGAACAGAGACGGGGCAGGTCAAGAATCGCGTCGATTACCAGCGCTTGTGGCCGCAGTGGCAGGCGAAAAAGGTCCGCAAAATCGTGCATCTGATGAGCGTGACAGACAAAACGATTCAATCGGTAAAAGAGCTGGAGGAAGCCGAACAAAGAGGCTTTTACAGCCTGTATTATTTGCTCGACAGCCTGTTTGCCCATCCGCATAGCGACGAGCTGGACATCATCCTCGTCGGGGACTGCGCCAACCGGGTGACAGGCGACGAAGCCGCTCTGCGGCCGGAGCATGGCTGCTTGCTCGGCCTCGGCAAAGTAGCGCGGGAAGAGTTCCCGCATGTGCGCATCCGGTTCCTGGATGTCGACGCCTATACCGCCCCGTCTGTAATCGTCGCGGAATTTTCGGTCGCCGATGCGCCGTATCAGGTCGCCTACCGCCATAACAAACGGTACGTGGAACGCCTGCAACAAACGACGCTGGCGGCGACAGGTGACACCGCTGCGATCAAAGCGGACGGCGTCTACGTCATCACAGGCGGAACCGGGGGACTCGGCCTGGAAGTCGGCAAGCGGATCAGCCGCCTGCATCCGGCAAAACTCCACCTCATCAGCCGCCAAGGCTTGCCCGGGCGCGAAAAGTGGCCGGAGATCGAGGCGGCCGGAGCCGATCAGCGGCGAATCTCGCAGATTGCGGCGATCCGCGAGATGGAAAAACAAGGAGCGAGCGTGCACGTTCACGCCGCAGACATCAGCGAAGAAAGCGAGCTTTCGCAAGTGCTGGAGCACATCCGCGCGAAGTCTGGCGCGATCCGCGGCGTCATTCATTGCGCAGGCGTGGCAGGAGAAGGACTGCTCGTGCGCAAGCCGGAAAGCCGCATCCGCGAAGTGCTGAACGCCAAAGTGAAAGGCACGTGGCTGCTCGACCAGCTTACCGAAGCCGACGACCTCGATTTCTTTGTGCTGTTTTCCAGCATGCACACCGTCACAGGCGGCATCGGGCAGAGCGATTACGTGGCTGCTAACAGCTACCTGGACCTGTACGCCGCGCATATGCGCCAGATGGGCAAAAAGGCGCTGACGATCAACTGGCCGCTGTGGCGTGACGTCGGGATGGGGCAAGCGCACGAAGCCGACAATCGCCACAGCCCATTCGAGAGCCTCGCGCCCAGACAAGGAGCGGCGATCTTCACAGAACTTTTGCACGCGGATCAACCTCAGGTCATCGTCGGCCAGCTCAAGCGCCGCCTCCCGAAAGAAGCGATTGGACACAGTCTGGTGCGCGATTACGCGCTGGGAGAGGGCATCGAGCGGGCTGTCTCGCAGGCGATTGGCGGCGGGAGCCATCCGGCAGAGGTGTCAGGCAAGGAAACGGCCGCGATTATCAAGGAAGCAGAGCATCAGGAGATCACGGCGTGGGACGAGGAAATCGCGCACATCCTGGCAAGTGTGCTGGGGCTGGATGAGATCAGCATTTTTGCCAACTTCGAAGACTTGGGCGGCAATTCGCTGCTCGCGGTCAGACTGCAAAAGGAGCTGGACGCAGCCTATCCCGGCGTGTTTATGATCTCCGATATTTTCTCCTATCCGACGGTTCACGATATGGCGGCTTATTTGGAGCGAAAACGCGCCACTCCGGCAAAGCGGAGCATGACGATCGAACAAATCATGAGCGATTTGGAGCAAGGAAAAATCACGGCGGACGAAGCCGATCTGCTCATCAGAGAGAGCAGCGAGCCAGTCTAGCATGAGCGTGGAGGTGAGGAGTGTTGGATGCGTTTTCACTCCCCGCAGAGCCTTTTAACGGCACGTGGGTGAATTGTGTCAGCAACAATTTGATCTCGATCCTGATGAATCGCGACAAAAGCTTCGCGTATGCTCCGTGCATGGCGCAAGCCCAGTTTCACCTGCACGTTGTCGAAGCCGATGACGGGCAAGAGGCGGCAGCAGCGCATGAGGAAGGAGTCCTGTTGCTGGACGTTGCCCGAGGGCTGGATTTTTCTTCTGTGCTTGATTTCCAGACCCGCTCTTTGCAAGCAAACGACAGCGTGCATGTGGCCATCAAGGAGCTTTTGCGCAGCGGATACTACGTCTTTGTCGATCTGGACCGCTTTCATTATCCTTCTGGCGTGGACGCAGAAAAGCAGCACCAAATCCACCCTGCTTTTCTGTACGGCTACTATGAACACGCGCGCTCCTATTTGTTGATAGAAGATTGTCTTCAACCGAGCAAAATGGAGCCATACGCGCTGCCTTACGATTGTTTCGAGCGGGCGTTGGCAGCCGCGCAGACTTCTTCTCTGCTCGTCACGCGGATCAAGGCACAGGAAGAAGCAGCGTTTTTTTCCAGGTGCACAAAAGAGCTGATTTGCGCGAATCTCCAGACGCTTCTGCGCGAAGAGCGCAAGCCGTTCAAGACCGATCATGCGGGAAATACGCTACTTTCCACGACGTACGGACTGTCTGCGATCAAGCAATTCGCCGAGAGCCTGGAGCCTCGATTGCTCGGAATGTCCCCTGCGCAGTTTCAGCGCAAGGCCGTGGCGATCAAAAATCCGTATTTTTTTCGCAAGTCTACCGTCCATTTGCCGCTGATCTTGCAGAAGCAAAGCTGGGTGAACGAGCGGGAATGCGAGCAGTTGCAGGGCGAGTATAAAACGCTGTGCCAGCAGTGGGAGCTATTCGGGAACGCGCTCATCAAATTTTATTACAAGAGCTATTACAGCAAGGGCAGAGGCTCTACTCCGGCGCACCAGCGCGAAGTCGAGTCGCTGCAAGAACTGCTTGTCGGCCTGTACGAAAAAGAAAAGCAGGCGGCGTCTTTCACGCTTGAGCTTTTGACATGCCCGGTCGCAGGAACATAACCTTTTCTTTCGACCGAAATGAGTCGCAACCAACAGACGAAGAGGATGAATGCTTTGGCTAAACAACGTCAAATGTCCATAGGGATTGTCGGAGCCGGGTGGATCGCCGAACACGCGCATCTCCCGTGCTTTTTGTCGCTGGATAACGTGTCCGTGCGCGCGATATACGATACAGACGAGGCACGGGCGGCGCGCCTGGCCAAACAGGCGGGAGCGACGGCGTGCTCCCGTCTGAGCGAGATCGGACAGGTCCCGCTGGATGCTGTCATTTTATGTACGCCCAATCACACCCACTACGAAATAGCCAGGCACTTTTTGGAAAAAGGAATCCACGTGCTGTGCGAAAAGCCGATGACGACCACAGCAAAGGAAGCCGCGTCTTTGCGCCGCCTGGCGGAAGAAACCGGGACCGTTTTGATGATGGGCTTTGTCAACCGGTACCGGGACGATATCCGGGAGCTTCGCTTCCGAATCGCAGCCGGGCAGATTGGCGAAGTGCAAATGTGCGAAGTCACCTGGCGCCGCAAAAGAGGGATTCCCCGACCGGGAAGCTGGTTTACGCAAAAGCAGCTTTCGGGAGGCGGCGTCCTCATTGACTTGGGCAGCCATATGCTCGACCAGTTGCTTTTCCTGACAGGAGCGTCGGAGCCGGTCGCTTGCCTGGGCAGCTTCCATTCCCGTCCGTTTTTCGCCCGGGAGGGATACAGCAATTGGCTGGGCGGCTTTGAATCGGAACAGGTAGAAGTGGAGGACACGGCAGTAGGGATGATTCAATTTGCGGGCGGCATGCTCGGCAAGGTGCATGTAAGCTGGCAGGACGACGTAGCCGGAGATTTTGTGCAGATTCATCTGAAAGGCGAGCGGGGCAGCTTGACGCTGAATACGCTGTTCGGCTTTAGCGATCAAGGGTTGTACAAGCAGCCCCATTTGCTTTTGACTTACGCGGGTCAAGAAGCCCAGTATTTTCCTTTGCCGCCGAAGCCAGATCCGCTCGTTGCGTTCAAGCGCCAGGCGGACCAGTTCGTCGCGTGTATCCGCGAGAAAAGCCAGCCCGTTCCGTCGGCGCAAGATGGCGAACAAGTAGTTCGACTGATCGAGCTGCTTTATCAATCAGCGCGCAAAGGACTGATGGTCACATGAGCGAGGGACTCGTCGCTGTCGATCTTGGCGGTTCTACCGCTAGAATGGCGCTCTTTGCTCTCGATGGCGCCACGATGCTGGAAACGGCCCGGCTCGAATTGGGGCAGGAAACGGGACCGCTGCAAGCGATTTCGCAAGTCGCCAGCGTCATCGCAGGCTGGGAACAAGGGGCGCAGACGAAAATCCGCGGCGTTGTGACCGGGCTTGCTGCCGTGCACGATGCCGCAGGAACGATTGTCACCTGGCCCAATCGTCCAGCATGGAATGGCTTCGCCTTCCGCGATACTTTTGCCGCGATGGTCGGCAAGCCTGTCGTGCTGTTTGACGATGCCAATCTCGCAGCGCTGGGAGAGTATGCGTTCGGGCTTGATTACCCGGTGCCGCATCTCTTGTACACAGTAGTCGGCACAGGCATTGGCAGCGCCTTCGTCTGGCAGGGCCATGTGTACGCAGGAGCGAGGGGAGCGAGCGGAGAGCTCGGCCATATGATGGTTGACCCGCGGGGAGAAAAATGTCCGTGCGGCGGCTTCGGCTGCTTGCAAATGTACGCGTCTGGCCGGGCGATGGAACGAATCGCGCAAGCCAGCGGGCTGCCCGCTGCAAGGGCGAGTGACGTGTTTCGTTTGGCCTCTGCCGGAAACGCAACAGCACAGGCGATTGTGGACGATGCCATACGGATGCTGGCGATCGGAATTGCCAATGCGGTCCGTCTGTTCGACCCCGACATGGTGGTCGTGGGCGGCGGGATGGCAAGCCGATTTCCGGAACGCTATCGCTTGCTGGAAACGCTCGTTCAGGAGTTTCTAGGGACTTTGCCGCAGCGAAATGTCAGCGTCACGCTTTCCAATCTGGGAGACGATGCGGCGCTTTGGGGCGGGATCGCTTACGGTTTGCAATGGTTTGCCAAAAACAAAGAAACGGAAGGTGTTCGCAAATGAGTAACCTGACAGGAAGATTCCCAAGCTGGCCGATGGCAGATGAGAACCAGGAAAAAGAACTGCTGGAGGCGCTGCGCAGCAATCAATGGTGGCGCATGTCCGGCACGAAAGTCAAAGCGTTTGAACGAGTGTTTGCAAAGATGCACCACGCCAAGCATGCGCTGGCCGTGACGAACGGAACGCACGCAATCGAGCTGGCTTTGCTGAGCCTGGGCGTGAAGCCGGGCGACGAAGTGATCGTTCCGGCTTTTACCTTTATTTCGACAGCGCTGCCCGTCATTAGCCTGGGGGCGATCCCTGTCCCTGTCGACGTCGATCCCGGCACGTTTTGCCTCGATCCGCTCAAAGTGCGGGAAGCGGTGACGGCGCGCACGGTCGGCATGATCCCCGTACATATGGCGGGACACCTGTGCGATATGGATCGGCTCCAGCAAATTGCCGACGAGTTCCACCTGTTTATCATCGAAGACGCGTGCCACGCGCACGGCGGAGAATGGAAAGGAAAACGCGCAGGGAGCATGGGAGACGCCGGGGTGTTCAGCTTCCAGCAGTTTAAATTGATGACGGCAGGAGAAGGCGGCGCGCTCGTCACCAATTCCCAGGACTTGTACGACCAGGCTTTTCTGTACCACAACGTAGGGCGGCCTGTCGGCGACAAAAAATATCAGCACCTGGTCGAAGGCTCCAATTACCGGATTTCGGAATTTCAGGCCGCTGTCCTGCTGCCGCAGACGTCCCGCCTCGCGGAGCTGAACGAGCGACGCGAGCGCAATGCGCAAATTCTCGATGCCGAAATGCAGGCGATTGCAGGGATCGTTCCGCAAACCCGCGAAGCGGCGTGCACGCTCCATACGCACTACATGTACATGTTTTACTACAACCCGGTCCCGTTTGGCGGAATCACGCGCGAGCGGTTCGTGGAAATGCTGAACGAACAAGGCATTCCCGCCTATATTGCCTACACGCAGATTCACGATACGCCGATCTTCAAGCAGTTCGTCGCCAGCCTGGGTGAAGGCTACGCTTTCCCGAACGAGCTACATTGCCCCGTCTCCCGAAAAATTGCCGAAGAAGTCATCTGGATCCACCATCGGGCGCTGCTCGGCGATGCCGAATCGACAAAAGGGATCGCCCGCACCGTCAGGGAGCTGCAAGCAAGCGCAGAAGCGAAGCTGGTATAGCCAGCGTTGACACATTTTCTCCATAGCTGATGTGGAGAAGGACGGGTACCTGGGCGCATTCGCCGGGACCCGTTCCTTTTTATATAAGGGCAACTAAGGCTGCGCCACAGGCTTGGCGCAGCCAAGTTTTCTAATCCAGAAGGGGGAAAAGCAGACGATGAATGGAACCACCCAGACGAAGCCTGACGATGTCGAAGAAAGACTGAAAGCGATTTGGACAGATGTGCTGCAGCGAAGCGACGTGGGCATTCATGACAATTTTTTCGCGATTGGCGGCCACTCGCTAAAAGCGCTGGAGCTGGAAGTCAGAATCGGCGTGGAGTTCGATCTCGAAATCTCGCTGGAAAACATTTTCCAGAACCTCACGATCAGCGAGCTGGCAGAGTATATCCGCCGTTCGCAGGACGACGCGCGCTCTTTTATCAAGCCTGCGCCGGACAGACCTTACTACCCTGTTTCCTGGACGCAAAAAAAGATGTTCTTTGCCTATTTCGACGGGCTAGACAATGCTGTGATCGACCTTCGCAGAGTGCCGCAGGAGATCGAGCCTTACGAACTGGAGAGAGCTTTTTCGTACATAATCAAAAGGCACAAACTGCTGCGTACCACCGTTGGCATCAAAGACGATGCGGTCGTCCAGTTCGTTCACGACGAGGCGGTTGCGGATTCTTTTCGCCTGCATGACTGGGAGGCCCCCGAGGAACAAGCGTTGCAGGAGGAGTTCATTCGCCAATGCGTGGTCGAAATCAGTCAGCCGTACACGCTCGACCAGCTCCCGCTCTTTCGCGTTGGCCTCGTCCGCTTGCCGCAAGAAGGCAGCCTGTTGATCCTGCATTTTCACCATATTATTTTCGACGCCACTTCCCTGCAACTGGTGTATCACGAGCTGGCGTGCATCAGCCAGGGGCGTCTATTGCCCCAGCTCCACTTGCAATACGTCGATTATTGCGTATGGCAAAACGAACTCGAAAAGTCGGAAGCGCATCGGGAAAAGAAAGCTTTTTGGCTGGATCTGTTTGGCGACGAGCTGCCCGTTCTGAATCTGCCGCTTGATCGCCCCCGTAGCCATGGCCTGATTTCCACTTACGGACACAAAAACTTCTTTTTGAGTGAACAGACGGCAAAGGCCATTCAGACCGCCGCCAAACAGTATCAAGTCACGCCCGGCATTTTCCTGACGGCCATCTACGGCCTGCTGCTTGCCAACTATTGCGGGCAAACCGACATCACCATCGGGATGTTATCTTCCCGCCGCTACAGCGGACTCGAAAACAGTATCGGCGTGTTCATCCGCACCGTCCCGATCCGCTTTCAGGCTGCCGCAGAGCAGGCGTTTCCCGACTATTTGCAACAGGTCAAGCACAGCCTCATCCGTTCGCTGGAGCATCAGGAGTACGACATCGACGAGCTGGAGGAGACGATCTGCCGCCAGCATGGCGTGTCGAGGACAGAACATCCACTGTACCGCGTCTCGCTGAACATTCACACCGAGATGGAGTCGGTTACGGAATCAATCATCGGAGGGGAACAGGATACGCTGCAGAGCGGCAATGCGCAAGATATTGCCTGCGGCGTCTATTTTCTCGACTCGGGAGCGATCTGCCTGAACATGGAGTACAACATGGAGCTGTTCGAGCCAGCCACGATTCAGCGAATGGGCGAACACTTCAGCGTTCTGCTGGAAGCGGTTCTCGTGCAGCCAGAGCGCAAGCTGGGAGCGTACAGCTTGCTGACAGAGGCAGAGCGGCAGCAGATTTTGCACTTTTTTAACAAGGAAACGGCTGATTTGCCCGCGGAACAAACGTTGCAGGCGATCTTCGAACAACGCGCCGAACAGTATGCGGACAAGCTCGCGGTCAGTTGCGCCGAGCACGCGCTTACATACCGGGAGTTGAACCAAAGGGCCAACCAACTGGCGCGAGCGCTCGTGGAAAGAGGCGTCGGCCCCGGCGTAACGGCAGGCGTCATGTTGGAGCGGTCTGTCGACATGATGGTAGCGCTTTTGGCGGTTTGGAAGGCGGGCGGCGCGTATGTGCCGATCAGTCCGGACTATCCGCCAGAGCGGGTGACGTTTTTGCTTGCGGACAGCCAGGCCAAAGTCGTCCTCGTTGACCGGGACGCGCGAGACAGCAGCCCGCAGGCGAAGTCGCTGTACTTGAACGTAAAGGAGCCAGCCATCTATTCCCGGGATGACGCCAATCTGGCGCCGAGAAGCGGCCCCGCCGATCTGGCCTATATCATGTACACCTCCGGCTCGACCGGCCAGCCAAAAGGCGTCATGATCGAGCATCGTTCCGTCCTCAACCGGATCGTCTGGATGCACAAGCAGTTTCCGATCACAGCCGACGATTGCACGTTGCAAAAAACGCCGTTTACGTTCGATGTTTCCGTCTGGGAGCTGTTCGGATGGTATTTTCACGGCGCGCGCGTCTGCTTCCTTGCTCCCGGCATGGAGAGAGATCCCGAAGCCATTCTCGCCACGATCGCTCGCGAGCGCATCACGCTTTTGCATTTTGTCCCCTCCATGTTGAGCAGCTTTCTTTCCTATGTAGAGCCGCGCATGGAGCAGGAAGCAGCGCGGCTGGTCAGTCTGCGCTTTTTGTTTGCGAGCGGCGAAGCGTTGCTGCCGAGCACCGTCAACAGCTTCAACCGGATGGTCCACGCGCGAAACGGCGCACGCCTCATCAATTTGTACGGCCCGACTGAAACCACTGTCGAAGTTTCGTGGTTCGATTGCTCGGAAAACTACGGGGAAAAGCCTGCGCGGACGACGATTCCGATCGGCAAGCCGATCGACAATATTCGCTTGTACGTAGTGGATCAAACAGACTCGCTCCAGCCGATTGGCGTCGCAGGCGAGCTGTTGATTTCCGGGATCGGGGTAGGAAGAGGGTATGTGAACCAGCCCGCGATCACGGCGCAAAAATTTGTCGACGATCCATGGAGCCCCGGCAGCAAAATGTACCGGAGCGGCGATTTCGTCCGCTGGATGCCGGACGGCAACATCGAGTATCTCGGTCGCATGGACGAACAGGTCAAAATCAGGGGCGTGCGCATTGAATTGGGCGAAATAGAAAACGCGCTGCTCGAACTTCCAGAGGTTGAGGCCGCTGCAGCCGCGATCAAAACGAGCGAGGCAGACGAGAAGTTGCTCTGCCTGTACTACGTGCCCAGAGACAAGGTCGAGCCGGATGAGCTGAAACGCTATCTTGGCAAAAGACTGCCGCGCTTCCTCGTCCCGGATGCGATTATGGCGGTCAAGGAGATTCCGTTGACGGCCAGCGGAAAAGCAAACCGAAAACTGCTGCCCACTCCTGCTGTCGCAGTCGACTTCCGCGCGGATGAACTGCCTGTCAGCGAGCTGGAAAAGAAGCTCGCGGCGATTTGCCAAAAAGTGCTGCATATCGAGCAGCTTGGCGTCCGTACCAACCTGTTTTCCGTCGGGGCCAACTCGCTGAAAATCATTTTGATTGCCGCGCAAATTCGCCGGGAGATGAACATGGACATTCCCGTCAGCGACGTTTACACCAAGCCGACAATCGCGGAAATCGCTGCTTACCTGCAAGCAGAGGCGCTGCCGGCATCGGCTGGCGACGATCACGACCTCGTTCTCATCAACAAATGGTCTGCCGAGTCCCCACCCTTGTTTTTGATTCACGATATTAGCGGCAGCATCGACGCCTACTTTGAACTGGTCCACCACCTCGGCGACCGCTTCACCTGCTACGGCATTCCGGCAGAAAGGAGCGACGGCGAGCGAAGCCGGGGGATCACCATCGAAGCGCTGGCAACGAGCTATCTGGAAAAAATCAAAAAGGTCCAGGGCGAAGGTCCGTACAATCTGGCGGGCTGGAGTCTCGGGGGACTGCTCGCTTTTGAGATCACGAGACAGTTGGAAGCCGACGGGGATGAGGTAGAGATGCTCGTCCTGATCGATTCTTCTCCGCCGCTTTTGCACCAGCACTTTCAGCACCCTGACCCGGCGGTTGTCGCCTCCTTCCGCCAGCAGATGGCGCAGATGGTCACGGCGGCAGAGTGGATCGCCCGGTTGGAGCAGGAAACGACGTTGTACGGCTTGTACAAACAGGTGGCGCAGTACATGGAGCACCACCACCTGACGTATGAAGCGCTGGAAGCCGTGCTGCCGAAAGAGATGATGCAGGCGATTCCGGCCTATGCCTACGGCGAGCGCACCGATTTTTACCGCTACGTGCATTTGTTTCTTGATTTGCAACATGCGTATGTTCATTACCAGCCGCCGCGAAAAGTTTTTGCCCAGGCGCACCTGGTCAGAGCGCAGAAATCTGCCATCGCGGAAGACAAGTGGAACGGCTTTTTCTACCGTCCTGTCAGCCGGCATGAAGTGGCGGGAGATCACTACTCGATCTTCAAAGAGCCTGCTGTGCGGGAAATGGCCTCTATCTTTGCAGCGATTGCCCCCGAGCGCGGGTGATGGGAGCCTCTTATTTGAGACAAAAGGAGCGCAAATGATGATCGAGAAGCTTGCTGGTGCTGCCAACAGGAACGGCCAACTACCGGTCGGCGTCGAGCAGTCGGCGTCTGATTGGCAAGTGGATGAATACTGGAAGACTATACTGCAAAACCGTACTCATGCATTAAATTTGCCGCTGGATTTTGTGCGGCCAGCGGTGAAAGGCGGGCAGCGAGACGCCGTCACGTATAAAACTACTTTGGCGTTACAACGGGAGCTTGCGCTTGCTGCCGAAAACGAAGCGGTATCCGTGGAAGTCGTTTTGCTCGCTGCGCTCATGCTGCTGCTCGCGAAATATACGGGCCAGGAGTATGTGGTCGTAGGCTGGACGTCTAATTCTGTGCAACATGCTTGCGGTGGCAGCGAGACAGCTTGCACGACGGTAGTCGCTGGTTGCGTGGAGCAGAGCCGTACATGGCGCGAGTTTTTGGCGGCAATCGAGCAGACGTGCTTGCAGGCGCGCGCCCCGAAGCGGTTTTCGTACGAGCAACTGGTGGACACAATGGATGCGGACCAGGACCCGAGCAGAAATCCGCTCTTTGACGTACGCCTCAAACAGCGCCATACCGAAACTGCGCGGCAAAAGGATGATTTCGCGCTCGGCTTCGACGTGGAGCGTGACGGCATTTCTTTGCGAATCGAGTATGATGCAAACCTCTTTTTCGCAAGCACGATGGAGCGGCTGCTGCGCCACTACTGCCATCTGTTGGAGCAACTGGTCCAAGATACCGACCAGCGACTGGCAGACCTGGACATGCTCGCCGCAGACGGGGACGAGCCTCTCGTTTACGACCGCGGCCACAACCTGACGACGGATTCAGCCGATCCAGTGCGGAGCGCGGCACACCAGCCGCAGCGAAAACAGCAGGCCGAACATCCGGAGAAAAGCGCCGCCGTGCCCGGCGAGCGTCAGGCGAGCATAAATCCGCTGCCTGCTTTGGAAGCAGCGCAAAAGCGTCCGGATTACCCGGCATCGTCGGCGCAAAAACGGTTGTTCATGCTGGATAAACTGCTGGGAAGAAGCACTGCCTACAACGTCCCTGTCATCCGCAACATCAATGGCAGAGTGGACAGCAAGCGGCTGGAAAAAGCGCTACAGGGACTTGTCGAGCGGCATGAATCGCTGCGGACGGCGTTCCATCTGGAAGTGGAGAGCGGTGCGCTCCGGCAAAAGGTACATTCCGCTGTTCCATTTGCGTTTCCGGTTTACGCGCTGACAGAGGCAGAAGCCGCAGAGATGATTCGCGATTTTGTCAGGCCGTTTCGTCTTGACAAAGCGCCGCTGTTCCGCGCGGCGCTGATCGAACTGACGGACAAAAAAGAGAGCATCCTCATCCTCGACATGCACCATACGATAACAGACGGCCTGTCTGTCGGGATCATGCTCAAAGAATTGGCAGCGCTGTACGAGAACAGGCAACTGGAGCCTCTTAGCCTTCAATACAAAGACTACGCCGTCTGGGAAAGCCAGCTCATGCACACGCAGGAGTGGAAAAAGCAGGAAGCATACTGGCTGGAACGATTCAAGGAGCCTGTCCACCCGGTGCGATTGCGGTTCAGCCGCCCCCCGGCCTTGACAGCAGAGGCGACATCGCGGACGCTTCATTTTTCCTTGGAAGAAAATACGGCGACAGCGCTGCAAAATCTCGCTCACTCGACAGAGACAACTTTGTTTATGGTCATGCTGGCTGCCTTTACCGTCCTGCTGTCCAGGCTGTCTGGGCAGGACGACATTGTCGACGGTACGCCCATTTCGGGAAGACACCGCGAAGGGCTGGAAAATATCGTCGGGATGTTTGTCAACACGTTGGCTATTCGCAACCAGCCACGAAGCAGCCAGTCTTTCCTGACGTATTTGCACAAGGTAAAAGAGCGCCTGCTGGACGCATACGAAAATCAGGACTACGCCTTCGACCAGCTTGTGGACAAACTGAACGTCCCGCGCGAGATCAACGGAAATCCGCTGTTCAATGTCATGTTCCAGTTTGCGCAGCACGACGAAGCGGAGACGATCGACGGGCTGAAGCTGCAAGCTGTCGAGTACGACGGCGCACCAGGCAAGTTCGATCTGCATTTCGTCGTCGTGCAGGAAAATCAGCGCGCCCTGCATCTGGAAATGACGTACCGGGCCCAAGGCGCCGACTTCCTTTATCGCTGCCACCAACCCACCAGCCTAACCACCACGACCATACAAACAAGTCGCTTTTCTCACCTGTTTTTGGCATAATATACCATAGCCAACAACAGCAACAACTCACCTCGAAAAGCAGACGGCCAAAAACTTACGATCAAGCCAAAATGCTCAACCTGGCTGGAAAAAAGCAAACTCGGACAGGAAAGGAACGGAAGAATGAATAGTAACGCGCTGTTTCACGAGTTTCCGGTCTTGAAATCAGACCATTTGATCCTGCGGGAGATTGAAGATTGTCACCTCGAAGAACTGTATGAAATTTACAGCAACGACAACGTCTTTGAGTATTGCGGCATCATTCCCAAGCACAAAAAAGATACCGTCCTGACCATGATCGGGCATTTCAAAAGAGATTACTTGAAAAAGTCGAGAGTAAAATGGGGGATGTTTCCCGCTCAGCAAAGCGAGAGATTGGTCGGCATTATCGAAGCGTTCGAGTTTAACCAGCGTGTAAACATGGCGACAATCGGCTACTTTCTGGCCGAAGCGCACTGGGGAAAAGGCTTTGCCTCCGAGGCGGTCCAAATGGTCGTGCGCTTCTTGATGGAGGAAGTCAACGTGAACAGAATCCAGGCAGAGGTCATGCCGAAAAACGAACCGTCCAAACAAGTATTGCGCAAAAACGGCTTCACCCTGGAAGGAACGCTCAGACAGGCAGCCCTCTGGTCAGGCAAAGGGATTGTCGACCTGGAAATCTACGGCTTGCTGCAGGAAGACTATCAAAATCGGCAAACGAGATAGCGGCATCGCGCAGTCAGGCCACACAAGAACGTTCCAAACCAAAAGGTTTCATCCCCGAAAGCCAAGCGGGGATGAAACCTTTTTTGTTGCCCAGTGCCGATCACTGGCTGAAGCTGAGAAAATACGGAAGCAGCGTGTCCAGCGACACGATTTCCACCTGTTCACAAAACTGGCCGTTTTGCGCACAAGCGGTCAGCGTGTATTCGTCATCCAGAACGTACGTCTTGAAGTGCCATTCCTCCTGGTCATAGACACGCCAACCCTCGACCGTTCCCTCTCTGACAGTAGAGAAGCTGTGCAGCGGAAGCGAAAGCCCTTTGCCGATCGCTTTTATATAGCTTTCCTTGGCGGTCCAGACCGTAAAAAAGCGTGCCTGCCAGCGCTCGCTGTCCCGTTCTGCCTCAATAAACTCGCATTCCTCCTGGGCAAAAAACTGCCGGGCAATTTGCAAGTCAATCGCATGCTTTTTTTCAATATCAATTCCTACGGCACGGTCATCGGTTATGCAGACGACCCAGTCGCCCGAATGGGACAGGTTGTAGTGCAAGCTGTCCAACGGCTCTTGCAAGGAAGGCTTGCCATAGGCATTCGTGCCAAACCTAATGTTTTTCACAGGAACCGCGAACGTCTCCGCCGCAATTTTTCGAATCAACAGGTCGGCGAGCAACCCTCTGACACAATCTTCGCGGCGGTAGAAAGCAGAGAGCCGCAACTGCTTTTCTTCGCCCACAAAAGACAACAGGTGGGGAATGGATTCGTCCGGAAAATCGGTGATGTTAACCGCGTATATTTGCACCATGTTGAACCTCCTATTTCGTCTGTCGACAAGCTTTGCGCAACAAAAGCGCGAGCAGGGCATTGCCTGCTTACACGCTCGGCTCGATCAGCTCAATTCCAAGGTCGATCACCCGCTCATCGCCCATGAGCGAGACGAGCACTTTGACCCGCCGTTTGTGCTTGTCCACCTTTTTCACGATCCCTTCCAGCCCTTTGAGCGGGCCGGACTCTACATATACTTTGGAGTCTTGCGTATAGACCTGGGAAAAATCAATTTGCTCATCGTGATTCAAAAGCTTGAGAATAATCGTCATTTCTTCGTCGGGAATCTTTTTGAAGCAGAGCGCTTCTTCCTTGCTTTCCGTTACGTTCGCGCGGCTTTTGCGCAGAGCAGCCGGTCTGTCGTAGGTGAGGTCGATTTTATTCAAATAGTTCAGCATCCGAATGATTTTGGAATGGCTTTTAATGAAGTAATATTTCGAACAATTCATGTTCGTTTTGACAAAAATGTAGCCGGGAAACAAATCTTTCTCCACGCGCAAAATCTCGCCGTTTTTCTTCTCGGGAACGATTCGTTGCGGTACCATCGAATACAGCGTTTCTTTCTCAAAAGATTTATTCAGCCAATTTTTTACAGAGTGCTCATAACCCGTTTTCACATAGAAAGCATACCAGTTCATCAACTTGCAAGACTCCTTTTCATAACGTTTCTAAGATCATTGGCAGGTGCAACCGCTCAGCAATCCACAACCTCCATAGATTCGTCTCTCTTGGCAGTTCCTGATCCGGGTATAAAAGCTCATCTCCTGTCACCACGATGGGAAACCTTATGTTTCGCATGCCGGAAGCGGATGTTTCGGTCGGCCAGATGGAAGCCGCATCAGCCATGCGCAACTATGCAAGATATAAATGATTGATTACATAATACTGTTTTATTTTCTAAATAATGGTAACTGTTGACAGAAAGACCCTCAAGCCCAACCAAAACAAAAACGTTGGGAGTGGTGACAGTATTCGGATTTCTTTTGTGCAGGCTGGTTGGGGAGCTTTATCTGGCGAACGGCGAACGATAGAGAGCAAAGACGGACGGCTTGGTGGATCGCAAAGCATAGGACCGGCTGCTGCCGGCTTTCCTTGAACCGGGTCCGGGCGGCAGTCAGAATAGATAAAAACTTTTTTTGCGAAAAATCCAACGCAAGTAAAAAGGAGGAGTAGGGTATTGGTTCGTGACTTCTATCACAAGCTTTCTGGGAGTCTGCGGGCTTGGCAAGACCGTGGCGAATGCAGCCCACAGGAGAGCAGACTCTGCTGATTTTTAGAAGAAAACCCCTGATTTACCAGTATAAAGCATTATATAAGCTGTGAACATATAAAATATTTAACGTTATGAAAATATTTATCAAAAAAATATCAGCAGAAAAGCTTGCTTCGCGCTCCATGCTTTTGCCGAAGGGGAGAGAAACGGGCATGACCACGAAACATGCTTGCCCATTCGGCTTACACACGCAAGTTGACACAGGCTTGCCAAACAGGACCTCTGTTTACGTAAAGAGGTTGTAAAAAATCTGGTACATTTTTAACAAATTATCCCTATTTTTTAACCCATTTCCAAATTTTCTCTGTTATAATGATTTTCAGCGTCAGCAACCTAGTGCTTTCAGCCTGCCAGCCGCTTTCGTTCGGCGCTTCCAAAAGAGTGAGGGAGAAGGGATGCCAACGGGTTAGACGAATAGGGAGCTTCAGGTGATGGTTTTCAAGTAAAGGAGTTTTCCTTCGCGCCGCGGGCAAAAGCCAGCAAGCCAGCCCGTATCCATCAGCCTTGAGTACCAGCGCCCGTTTTCCGCTGTCGCATCGTGAAAATGTGACTTTTGTATGAAAAGTGCATCCCATAAACAGGAAATTCTCCTGATTGTTAAAATTACCCAAATGAAGGAGAATGAAAAACTGGAATGGGACTGATCCCATCGACTCAAAAGTTGTAAAATAATGGCAAACAAGTAACAAAATCCTATTTCTTCGTTACATTCGGCCCTCATAAGAACGATCATCCTGTTATTTCCTGCTATATCCGTCTTTTTTAGCTTCGGCGCCAACTCCACAGCACGTTGAGCTCGCCCTGTCACTCGTTGGCCAGCATTTTGTCGCACTTCATGATAAACACACGCAATTTTCATTATCGGAGGGGACACATGTTAGCAAATCAGGCCCATCTCGTCGAGATCGAGCGGGAGACGAAGCACCAGCCGCAAGTGCCATATGCCCAGGATAAGTCGATCCATCAATTGTTCGAAGAGCAAGCAGAGGCTTTTCCAGACCGGGTTGCCATCGTTTTTGAAAACCGGCAGCTCACCTACCGGGAGCTGAACGGAAAAGCCAATCAACTGGCGAGAGCGTTGCTCGAAAAAGGCGTGCAAACAGACAGTATCGTCGGGGTGATGATGGAGAAAGCGCCGGAAAATATCATCGCGATTTTGGCCGTTCTCAAAGCGGGCGGAGCGTACGTGCCCATCGACATCGAATATCCCCGCGATCGCATTCAGTATATTTTGCAGGACAGCCAAACGGAAATCGTGCTCACGCAAAAAAGCGCAAGCAAGCTCGTGCATGACGTCGGGTACAGCGGGCATATCGTTGTGTTGGAAGAAGAAAAGCTGGACGCTCGCGAAGCTTCCAATCTGCGCCAGCCAAGCAAGCCTACGGATCTCGCCTACGTCATTTACACCTCAGGGACAACGGGCAAACCGAAAGGCACCATGCTGGAGCATAAAGGCATCGCCAATTTGCAATCGTTTTTCCAAAATTCGTTTGGCGTCACCGCGCAAGACCGAATCGGGTTGTTTGCCAGCATGTCGTTCGACGCATCCGTTTGGGAAATGTTCATGGCTTTGCTGTCCGGCGCAAGCCTCTACATCCTTTCCAAGCAGACGATTCATGATTTCGTTACGTTTGAAAACTATTTGAGTGAAAATGAATTGACGATTATCACGCTGCCACCGACTTATTTGACTCATCTCACCCCAGAACGAAACACTTCTCTGCGCATCATGATTACGGCAGGTTCATCTGCCTCCGCCCCCTTGGTAAACAAATGGAAAGACAAACTCAGGTACATAAATGCATACGGCCCAACGGAAACGAGCATTTGCGCGACGACATGGGAAGCGCCTGCCCACGAGTTCCCCGTGCAGTCCGTTCCGATTGGTAAGCCGATTCAAAACACGCACATCTATATCGTGGGCGAAGACTTGCAGCCCCTGCCGATTGGCAGCGAAGGCGAACTGTGCATAGGCGGAGTCGGCCTGGCGAGAGGGTATTGGAACCGCCCTGATTTGACCGCAGAAAAATTCGTAGACAATCCGTTCGTACCGGGAGAAAAGATGTACCGGACCGGGGACCTGGCGAAATGGCTGGCGGATGGAAACATCGAGTTTCTCGGCAGGATCGACCACCAGGTAAAAATCAGAGGTCATCGTATTGAGCTAGGCGAAATCGAGTCTGTCTTGCTCTCGTACGAACCAATTACAGAGGCCGTAGTCATCGCCAGAGAGGATCAACAGGCCGGGCAGTATTTGTGCGCCTATTTTATTTCGCGACAAGAAGTAACTCCTGCACAACTCAGAGAATACGCCGCGCAAAAGCTGCCAGCGTACATGCTGCCTTCCTATTTCGTCAAGCTGGACAAAATGCCGCTGACGCCAAATGACAAGATCGACCGCAAAGCGTTGCCCGAGCCTGATTTTGCAACAAACGCAAACCTTGCCGCCTACCATCCTCCGCGCAACGAGACGGAATCAATCCTCGCATCCATCTGGCAAGATGTGCTGGGGGTAGAAAAGATAGGGATACGCGATAATTTTTACTCGCTCGGCGGCGATTCGATCCAGGCGATCCAGGTCGTCGCGCGCCTGCATTCCTATCAGCGGAAGCTAGAGGCGAAAGACTTGCTGAATTACCCGACGATCGAACAGGTTGCCCTGTTTGTAAAAAATACGACGCGAAAAAGCGATCAGGGCATCATCGTCGGAGACGTACCGCTTACGCCCATTCAAAAATGGTTTTTTGAGAAAAATTTCACGAATATGAGCCATTGGAACCAGTCGTCTATGCTTTATCGCCCGGAAGGATTCGACCGTGACGCGATCCAGAGGGCCATGGACAAAATCATCGAGCACCACGACGCGCTTCGCATGGTGTATCGGCACGAAAACGGGCAGGTCGTTCAGCGCAACCGCGGGTTGGACGGCAAACGATACGATTTCTCCCTGTACGATCTGCGCGCGCACGCGGATGTCGAGCAGGCGATTGCGGAAGAAACGCAGCGTTTGCACAGCAACATGGATTTGCAGGAAGGACCGCTGGTGAAGGTCGCGCTGTTCCAGACGCTACATGGCGATCATTTGTTTTTGGCGATCCATCACCTGGTCGTGGACGGCATTTCCTGGCGCATTTTGTTTGAAGATTTGGCAACCGCCTATGCGCAAGCACTTGCCGGGCAAGCGATCACTTTGCCGGAAAAGACGGATTCTTTTCAAAGCTGGTCAGAGTGGTTGCACGAATACGCGAACGAGGCGGATTTGCTGAGCGAGATTCCGTATTGGGAGAGCGTCGAATCGCAGGCGAGCCATGTCTGGCTGCCCAAAGACTTTGAAGCGGCAGGCTGCAAGCAAAAAAGCGTGCGAAACATGCGAATCTGGCTGCGGGCGGAAGAGACGGAGCAACTGCTGAAGCACGCCAATCAGGCCTACCAGACGGAAATTAACGACTTGTTGCTGGCGGCGCTCGGCCTGGCTTTTGCCGAGTGGAGCAAGCTTGAGCAACTCGCGATTCATCTCGAGGGGCACGGGCGCGAGGACATCATCGAGCAGGCAAACGTGGCGCGAACCCTCGGCTGGTTTACATCCCAATATCCGGTTTTGCTCGACTTGCGGCAAACCGCTCACTTGTCCGACTTCATCAAGCTCACCAAAGAAAATTTGCGAAAAATTCCCCATAAAGGAATTGGCTACGACATTTTAAAGCATGTGACGCTCCCGGAAAATCGCGGTTCCTTGTCTTTTTCCGTGCAGCCGGAAGTGACGTTCAACTACTTGGGCCAGTTTGATGCGGACATGAAGACAGAGCTGTTTACCCGCTCGCCTTTCAGCGGAGGCAACACGCTTGGCGCAGATGGCAAAAACAATCTCAGTCCTGAATCGGAGGTGTACACCGCTTTGAATATAACCGGATTGATTGAAGGCGGAGAGCTTGTCCTCACTTTCTCCTACAGCGCGGAGCAGTTTCGGGAAGAGTCCATCCATCAATTGAGCCAAGGTTATCAAAAGCAGCTTCAGCGCATCGTCACGCACTGCATCGAGAAAAAAGAAGTAGAGCGGACGCCGAGCGATTTTAGCGTCAAAGGTCTTCAGATGGAGGAAATGGACGATATTTTCGAATTGCTGGCCAATACACTGACCTAACCAAGTGATGACAGCGATTTTGCGGGGCGGCCGCGCATCTTTATTTTCCTTTTTTATGATTCATCACCATAACCCGTGCTAGACATTGAAAAAACGTAGATGTTCCTCTATCGTGAAAGTTGTCCTGACCATCA
>NZ_JBYTBG010000022.1:0-78464 GCF_058788915.1 Brevibacillus sp. FW301-21C12A | reverse complement strand
ACCATTCCAAGACCCAGCATACAGGAGGCGCTTTTTTCTTTCAAAGCTCAAATTTCTTCATTACAGGAATGGCTCCTCGTGGAAAAGTCAGGATTTTTAGGATAGCAGGCCGTCTTTGTCCTTGCAAGCAAAAAAGAGAAGATTCTTCCCGCAAGAAGAACCTTCCCTGATAAATCCACCTGCTGTCACGCGGGGCTTCCCTTCACGCCAGCCAGGTGAAATCTATCCGCTCTTTGAAAAATCGTCGCCTACTCGTTTGCGACTATGACTTCCACTTCGTTTTTTTCCAGCGCCTCTGCCATCTCCCGCCCAGGCTGGCGGTCTGTCACGATCATGTCGATTCGCTCCAGGCTGGCTACGCGGTACAGCATGCTCTTCCCGAACTTGGTATGGTCGGCGAGAATGATGACCTGATCGGCCCGCTGAATCATTTCCCGAATGAGATAGCCGTGATCTTCATTCGTCGAGACGAGGCCGCTCGTCGTGAGTCCACATGCGCCAACCAGCACCTTGTCTACATGGTAATCCGCCAAGTTTTCAATGGTACGGGTGCCGTGCACGCACTGATCCTCCGGGTTGACGTCCCCGCCGAGCAGCTTCACAAGCACGCCATCCTTGCGCGCCACACTGGCGGCTGTCGCGAGCGAGTTCGTGATGATGACATGGTCTTTCGTCTGCAGCGATTCTACCGTCAGTTGCACGGTCGTCGACGCGTCGAGCAGCAAATAATCGCCGTCTTTTATCAGGCGGGCTGCTGCCTGCGCAATCCGGCGCTTGCCCGACAGGTCGAGCTGCATCCGCTCCTGATGCGAATAGCTTTTTTTGCTCAAGCTGGGCAAAATCGCTCCGCCGCGCGTGCGCAAAATCTCGCCCTGCTCCTCCAGCTTGACGATGTCACGCCTCGCTGTGTCGCGGGAGACGGAGAACTTTTCCACGACCTCCTGCACGCTGATGCGCTGATGCTCTTGCAAATACTGCAAGATCGCGGCCAAACGTTCCTCTTGGTACATCACGATTTCACTCCATCCTCAGCCTTTCTCCTTCATTGTAAGTCATTTGCACATTTTAAGCAATATATGTAAGTATTAATAAGTAATGATAAGCGAAATGAGCGCACAAAAAAAGCAAGGTGATTGCTCACCTCACTTTTTACGCAGCAAAGCTTACTTTGCCACTTTCACACCTTTGTAGTGACCGCAGCTTGGGCAAACACGATGCGCAAGCTTGTATTCGCTGCAATTATCGCATTTGATCATGCCTGGAATCTCTAATTTGAAGTGCGTACGACGCATTCTTTTACGGGTTTTGGAAGTTCTCCGTTGAGGTACTGCCATCTTCCTTACACCTCCTTCAACTGACAAATGCTAAGATGCTCTATTGGGTGGATAGTATAGGCAAAATGCTTATGCCATCCTTCAAAAATGAGACGCTGCATCCGAAGACCGGCGCCTCACCTTGAAAACGGTAGAATACTACTTGCTGTCCTTGAAAAAGTCCGCCAACCCGGCCAAGCGCGGGTCGATCCGCTCATTCTTGCAGCTACATGCCACTTCGTTGCGGTTCACTCCGCAAGTCGGGCACAATCCTTTGCAGTCTTCCTCGCACAACGGGAAGGTCGGCATCGCAAGCAAAAAGTCCTCTTGCAACAGAGCGGTCAGCTCGATTTCGTCGCCCTCCAGCGGCAGGATATCGCTGTCTTCGTCCTCGCCCAGCACCGGATCATCCGCTAGTGCAAAGGTTTCGGAGAAGTCGACTGCTGCGTGATGGGTAAAAGGATTCAGGCACCGGGCGCACACAAAATCGACATCCGCCTTCATGCTGCCTTTTACATAGTAGAGATTGCCGAGCTGTACAGCCTCGCCCTCTGCGTTCACAGGCGTAATCCCGCGAATTTCCTGATGGCGATTTTTCAGCTCCGCTGCGTCGAGCGTCAACTGAAACGGCAATGGCTCTCCTTTTCGGTGTTCCAACTCTGCTAACTTAATGTTCATAGCACTTCACCTCATGCACAACAAGGATGATTATAGCCCGTGCAAAAAGCTTTGTCAACCATTTTTCCTTGACAGCTTGTTTGCTCAGGAAGATTTCGGTTTTCGTCCATCCAGATACGCAATGGCATCCGCAACATTTTTGACAGGAACGATCTGCATGGAGGTTCCGATCCGTTTGGCGGTAGCCAGGGCTTCCTGATAATTGGAGGTTGCATCAGGCGTATCCTGAGGCGCGAAGAAAATCTCCGCCCCCGCCTTGTCGGCTGCGATGACCTTGTGATTGATCCCGCCGATTCGGCCTACTGTCCCATCCAATGAAATGGTGCCTGTACCGGCAATTTTATAGCCTTTTGTCAAATCTTTCGCCGTATCGAGCTGATCCAAAATTTCCAGCGCCATCATCAGTCCGGCAGACGGGCCGCCAATGCCCTGCGACGCGATGGTCACTTTTTTCGGTATGACGATCTGCTGCTTGTTGTCAGGACGCACTCCGATCCCGACGGACTTTGACTCCGGCAGTGGTACCAAGGTTACCACCGTTTTGGCTTCTTGTCCATCTCTCGTGTATGTAATTTCCACCTGATCGCCGGCCTTTTTGCTTGCGAGAGCTTGCAGCAGGTCTTTGGCTTCGGCGGTGCGAACGCCGTCGACAGCCGTGATGATGTCGCCGATCTTCAGCACTTTTTTGGCAGGCAGGCCGTCCAGCGTCCCCATCACCCAGACGCCTTCCTTCTCGACCTTCACCTCGTAGCCTGCCAGGCGGAAAGCTACGGCCTCGGCGATCTTTTGCGAATTGTCCATCACCGCCTGCTCGCGGCGGACGAAGTCTTCGTTGTCCTCGCCTTTGCTTACGACCAGCTCCTTTGGCATCAATTCCGCATCGGGAGACAGGTTGGCGTAGACGTACCAGGCCAGATTGGCCTCGCCCATCCGCACGGTGGTGAGCATGAACGCGCCTGTCTCGTCCTTTTTGCCGCCCTCCACATCAATCATCGGCCCCAGCTCAATCGCCGAACCTGGCCGGGTCACGTAGTAATTTGTCGGGATAAAAAAAGAAAGTCCTACCAGTGCAACGATCAAGGCAAGAACCCAGCTAAAGCCTCTGCCCGCTCTTGATCTGCGTCTTTGTCCATAAAGCTGTTCCTCGCTCATCCGCTTTCCTCCCAGTTCGCAATCAGTTGCTGGATGCGCTCTGCCTGTGCTGCACCCTCGCGTTCGCCCAGCTCGATAATTTCCTCCACGCCAGAGTAGGCGATACTGCTATAGTGTCCAACATCCGGGCGGATTACGATGTCTGCCGCGATGATCCGATGGCGCAAAATTTCTCGTTCCATGACATCGATCGTCTGCGCGATGACATCAAAAATGCTGCTCACTTTCATCGGCGTATCGACCTGCGCGACGTCGACGGCAATGACGATGTCTGCTCCCATGTCTTTTAACACCGTCACCGGCACGCGGTCGATGACTCCTCCGTCGACGAGAAGCCGCCCGCCTACCTTTTCCGGAACGAAAATGCCCGGAATGGAAATGCTCGCCCTGACCGCCTGATCGATCGGCCCTTCGCGAAAAACGACCCGCTCGCCCGATTCGATATCTGTCGCCACGATCGCCAGTGGCTTTTGCAGCTCCTCCATCCGCTTGCCGTGGGTGAGCAGTTTAATCAGTTGCTTGATTTTTTCTCCCGCCACAAAACCCATGCTCGGTACAGTCAAGTCAAGCCAGTGCTTGCGCTTGAGGTTTTGCGCCAGTTTTCCCATCATGTGCGGCTCGATCCCGTTCGCATACACCGCCGCGATCAAACTTCCCATGCTGCTTCCCGCGAGCATGTCGATCTCTACACCGTGCGCTTCCAATGCTTTCAAGACGCCAATGTGCGCAAAACCGCGGGCTCCGCCTGAGCCTAGCGCCACTCCCACGATTGGCTTTCGCTTCGCCGTCATGCAAACACCTCCTGTAACAGCCTATGTGGCCACTCCCCGTTCCTTTCACACTGGAAAGACACAAGCTCACGCATAGATCATCCCGCTGCCACGTAGACATGTACTATGATCTTTTCGTCGACACAGGAGGATTCCATGTCACGCCACTCACCGATTTTCACCCTGTTGCTTGCCCTCTCGACTGTCGCGCTCGTCCTGACTTTGGTGATTTATTCGCAAATTTCGTTTGAAGCTGCCGTCCGCGGACTCAAAATCTGGTGGGAAGTCGTCTTTCCCTCTACCCTCCCGTTTATCGTCCTCTCCGAAGTATTGATGGGACTGGGCGTGGTCCACTTTGTCGGCGTGCTGCTCGAACCGTTGATGCGCCCTTTGTTCAACGTCCCCGGCACAGGCGGCTTCGTGCTCGCCATGGGCTTTTCCTCGGGGTATCCGGTGGCCGCCAAGCTGACGACCCGCTTGCGCCAGCAGGGCAGCGTGTCGAAAGCCGAAGGAGAGCGGCTCGTATCGTTTACGACGACGGGCGATCCGCTGTTTGTCATGGGAGCGGTCGCCATCGGCTTTTTTCACAGCGAACAAATGGGGATCGTCCTGGCCTTGACCCACTATTTGTCGGCAATCATCATGGGGCTTGTTTCCCGCTTCCACGCTCCGTTTGCCGCCGTCTCGAAGCCATTGGAAAAAACGAGCCTGCCGCTGCCGCTTCGGGCGCTGCAAGCGATGCACCGCGCGCGAATCCGCGACGGGCGGCCGTTCGGCAAGCTGATGGGCGATGCCGTGCAGTCCGCGCTGAACACGCTGTTCATGATCGGCGGCTTTATCATCGTCTTTTCCGTCTTGATCCAACTGTTTGCCGCCATTCACCTGACGCAGATGATTAGCACGCTGCTCGCCATCTTTCTCGGCCCCTTCGGCTTTCCGCCTGCCTTTTCCCAGGCGATCGTCGCCGGGCTGTTCGAGGTCACGCTGGGCGCGCAAGCAGCCAGCGTCGTACCTGACGGCGTCTCCATGGTCTGGAAGGCGGCCATCGCCAGCGCCGTGCTTTCCTGGGGCGGCCTGAGCGTCCATGCGCAAGTGGCGAGCATTCTCAGCGAAACCGATATTCGCGTAGCGCCTTATTTCATCGCCCGTGCCCTGCACGCCGTGTTGGCGGCGATTTTGACGTTTGTCTTCTGGCAGCCGCTGGTCAAGGTCAGTACGTGGTTTCTGGAAAAAAGCGTTCCCGTCTTCATGCCGACCACAGCGGGAATCCCCGTTACGAGTTGGTGGGAGACGATCGCTTTTTCCGGCACGCTCGCAGTCGGCGTAGCTGTCCTGCTGTTTGCGATCAGCTTGCTGGCCCGCTATGTTCAAAGCGGCAAGACGAGATAAACGGCTTCTTTCCCGTTTACAACTGGGCCATTTTTCGCTTGAGCGCCTCTTCGACGGCTGACGGCACGAGATCGGCAACACTCGCCTTGTATCTCGCCACTTCCTTCACGATGCTGGAGCTTAAATACGAGTACTGGTTGCTGGTCATCATGAAAAACGTCTCGATCTGGTCGTCGAGCTTCTTGTTGATCGAGGCAACCTGCATCTCGTATTCAAAGTCGGAGACGGCGCGCAGACCGCGAATGATGACTTTGGCTCCGCGCCTGTTCATGTAGTCGATCAACAGACCGTCAAACGAGTCGATCTCCACATTGTCCATGTCCGCTGTCACCTGGCGAAGCATCTCGACGCGCTCGTCCACGCTGAACAGGGAATTTTTTTTGGAATTAATCAAAACGGCTACGATTACTTTGTCAAACACCTTGGCCCCCCGACTGATAATATCGAGATGTCCGTAGGTCACAGGGTCAAAGCTTCCCGAGCAAACGGCGATCGCCATTTTGTTTCCTCCTTTTCGTGTGCTGGTGCTTACGCTTCCTTTTGCGGATCGTAATAATACAAGGTGACAGCCGTATCACCGTAGGTCGCTTGCCGATCCTTGACGCAATCGCCGATCGCATCGGGAAAAGCGTCTTTGCTGTCGTGCTCCGCCACGATCCAGGCGCCTTCTGCGAGCAGGCCGAGCGCTTGCAGTTGCTCGATCTCTTCCACGATTCGTTGCTTCGCGTACGGAGGGTCGAGAAAAACGAGCTCGAACGGCTGGGCGCGCTTGGCCAACTGCCGGATCGCCCGCTCCGCATCCATGCGGTAAAGCTCGGCGTACTCGTCCAGTCGGCAGGCGCTGACATTTTGCTTGACGACGGCGAACGCTTTTGCATCCCGCTCAACAAAGACAGCCTTGTCCGCTCCCCGGCTCAGCGCCTCGATGCCCAGGCTGCCTGTTCCGGCGTACAAATCCAATGCCCAGCCCCCGTCAAAATACGGGCCGATCATGTTAAAAATCGATTCCTTAACCTTGTCGGTCGTCGGCCGCGTCCCGCTACCTGGGACGGCGGCCAGTTTTCTACCTCTGTGTTCTCCCGCGATGACGCGCATAATGATTTCACCTGTTCAAAGAAGTTATAAGGGATAAAAGCTGATATCATACTATCACAACTGCCTACCCCCGTAAAATTGGCAACTGGAAAATTTATGGCGGATTGCGCGTATAGAATGCACAAAGATTGGAAAACATGATGGATAGCGACGCAACGGTGTCGCTGACAACCGCGGAGAAGACTTACGTTTCCCCATAAGCTCTTCCTCCGGTTTCTCCTCTCCCATAATTGAAAGGCAGTTCACTTTGGCGCACGGCGTGTCTGATAGGAGCATTCCGTGCCGACGCTCCCCGCGCGGGAGGAGTTGAACCGCTGCCCCATCGTCTTTTGGCGAGGGGGTATTTTTTTGCCCGCAGGGGGAGCATACTACTTGCACCTATTCCAAAAGGGGGAATCGACATGGCAGAAAAACAACCGTCCGCGCAAAAGCTGAAAGCGTCCAAGGCCCAGTCCATTGCCGACCGTACCGGAACAGGCGTCGAGCAAGCGCGGGAAATGCAGTCGCGCGCGGACCAGTCCGACATTATCAAGCACGGCCAATAACGCGAACACAAGCTAAAAAAGCCAGTCGCTACATCTGAACTGCACCCGATTGTTAGATACACCTAACAGTTGGAGGTGCAGTTTTTTTGTCTACGTTTACAGTTCTTCGCTATTTCCATGCCGGCTGGCGACGATGACAATGTTTCCCCGCCTGCATTTCCCTCGCGGCATCCGCTTGTCGGCTACAAACAATAAACAAAAACAGTCCGTACTGGAGGAATCATATGCACACCGTCTGGAAAGGCTCAATCAGCTTCGGCCTGGTCAATATACCCGTCCGCATGTTTACGGCAACAGAGGAACGGGACATTCGCTTTCGCCAACTGCACAAGGAATGCAACACCCCGATCAAATACGCCAAAATGTGCCCGCATTGCCAGCGGGAAGTGGAACCGAGCGAAATCGTCCGCGGGTACGAGTACGAAAAAGGCCATTTTGTCATGATTAACGACGAAGACCTGGAGGCGATCACGCCCGAGACGCGCCGCGCCATTGAAATTCTCGACTTCGTGGACTTGTCGGAGATCGACCCGGTTTACTTTGACAAAAGCTACTTCCTGTCTCCGCAAGATACGGGAGAAAAGGCGTATGCGCTGCTGCGCGCCGCCATGGAGCAGACCGGAAAGATCGCCGTCGCCCAGGTGACGATGCGCAATCGGCAAAGTCTCGCCGTCATTCGGCTGTACGAGCATTGCATCATGCTGGAAACGATTTTTTACCCGGACGAGGTGCGCCCGGTCAGTCAAGTGCCCGCCTTGCCGGAGGCTACTGTCCCGCTCGCGGAAAACGAACTGAAAATGGCGACAGAGCTGATCGGCAACATGACCGTTCCGTTCGATCCCGCCAAGTACACCGACGAATACCGCGTCGAGTTGCAAAAAATGATCGAGAAAAAGCTGGAGGGCCAGGAGATCGCCACCGCTCCGACGGTTGCGCGCACGAATGTGATCGACCTGATGCAAGCTTTGAAGGAAAGCCTGGCCTCGACAGCAGGCACTACGGGCAGTCCCGTGAAGCTTGCGCCGGAGCCTGCCCCGGCAGCCGCGAAGCCGAAAGCAGGGCGCAAACGGGCCGCTTCTGCGGAGAAAGCGGACAAGACAGCCTCCCCTGCCAAAGAAGCGGTGGGGAAATCGAGTCCCGGTCCGACCTCGACAACGAAAACGCTTCGCCGCAAAAAAGCCACTCCTGTGTAAAGCGGCGTTGGAACAGTTGGTGGTGCGGTGCGAAGCCATAAGCAGAACACTTGGCTTGCGCGCAGCCATTGGCGACGCCTTAGCCTTACCGGATAACGTCTGCGCAAAAAAACCTGCCCCATTTGCGGACAGGTTTTTGCTTATCTTTTTGCGAGCTGTTGTTCCGGTTCGATATGAATGTGAACCGTATTGATTTTGTGCACACGTTTCATCCGTTCTTCGATATTTTCGGTGATGGTGTGGCTTTCTACTACGTTCAACTGCGGATCGACGTGGATCACGACGTCAACGAGCACGCTGCTGCCGTGATAACGCGCCTTGATGTCGCTGATCGCTTTCACCCCGGAAATGGAGAAGATCGTCTCCTTCAGCTCCTCCAGTTGCCCTTCATCGAAGCCATCTGTTAAGCGATGCGTCGCCTCCCGGAAAATATCCCACGCCGTCTTCAGGATAATCACCCCGACCACGAGCGCTGCTAGCGGGTCGAGCCAATGCAGTTGGAACTGCGCGCCCGCCACTCCGACAAACGTCCCGATGCTGACGAAGGCATCCGAGCGGTTGTCGGCAGCGGCCGCGAGCAACGCCTGGCTGTTCGTTTTCACGGCGAGTTGGTGATTGTACCGATAGACCCCGAGCATAATGACCGCAGTCGCCAGCGCCGTCCAGCCTGCCAACAAGTCGGGAGCAGTGTGGTTTGTATCAAACAGCGTCGGAATCGCTCCGGTAATGACCTCCAGCCCGACAAACAGCATGATGAGCGACGCGACCAGGGCAGAGATCGTCTCCGCGCGAAAATGGCCGTACGGATGGTCGCGATCCGGCGGCTTGCGGGCAATGCGCAGCCCGATCAGCACGGCAATCGACGCCACCACGTCCGTCGAGTTGTTCAGCCCGTCCGCCATTAACGCTGCCGAGCCTGTCAGCACCGCAACCCCTATTTTTAACGCCGAGCAGAAAATATAGGCGATAATGCTGACCCACGCGCCCCGCTCTCCTTGCTTCAGATCCGAATATACATCCACACTCCATCACCTCAAAAAATCTCAATCGCCCTATTCGCCCAAAGCCTTAGAACAGAACGTATAAAAGCAGTTTCTCGTTTTTTCGAATTTCATCGTACCAGACGCAATTCGTGTGGGTCTACAGAAACAGTTTTAGTCCGATTCATGAGTATAGAGGGGGGGAAAATGTGTTGCCCTGTGGCAATTTTTGTTGGAAACTTTTTCTTGCCAAGCACGGCTGTTCTCCGGTATCCTAATCTTGCAACGACAACCAAAAACAAGCACGGGAGCTTGGAAATCACCAGGCTGAGAGGATGGTACTGTGCCATCGACCGTTGAACCTGAACTGGGTAATGCCAGCGGAGGAATGTCCATATGACAGATTAGCGACGCGTATCTTTTTTTCGGATACCCGTCTCTTCTCTACTCTCGCGTCTGGCGTCGCATGTTCCCATGCGGCGTTTTTTCGCGACGGGCCTCTTTCGCCTCCCTACAAGGTTCGCGCTTTCGTGCAACCAAGCCAAGGAGGTTTTTTTATGTCATCCATTTCATCTTTTCCCGGAAGCCGCAAAGTATACGAGGTAGGCAGCCGCCCCGACATTCGCGTGCCGATGCGCGAAATTGCGCTATCGCCTACCGAGGGGCTGTACGGCACCACGCCAAACCCGCCGTTGCGCGTGTACGACACAAGCGGCGAATACACGGCCGAAGGTTATGTCGCCGACATCAACAAAGGGCTGCCGCTCGTGCGCCAGCGCTGGATCGAGGAGCGCGACGATACGGAGAGCTATGCCGGCCGCGAGCCAAAGCCTGTGGACGACGGAATCCGCAACGCCGACAGCGCAGGGAAGATGCCCGCTTTCCCGCGCGAAGGCTATCAGCCGAGACGGGCGAAGCCAGGCAAGACGGTCACCCAGCTTCACTACGCCCGCCGTCACATCATCACGCCGGAGATGGAGTACATCGCCATCCGCGAAGGCGTCACGCCGGAGTTCGTCCGGGCTGAGGTGGCGGCAGGCCGCGCGATCATTCCCGCCAATATCAATCATCCGGAAGCGGAGCCGATGATTATCGGCCGGAATTTTCACGTCAAGGTCAACGCCAACATCGGCACTTCTGCCGTCAGCTCCTCAATGGAAGAAGAAGTCGAAAAAATGATCTGGTCGGTGCGCTGGGGCGCGGACACGATCATGGACTTGTCGACCGGAAAGCACATCCACACGACGCGCGAGTGGATCATCCGCAACAGCCCGGTGCCTGTCGGAACCGTACCGATTTACCAGGCGCTTGAAAAAGTGAACGGCAAAGCGGAGGATTTGACCTGGGAAGTCTACCGGGACACGCTGATTGAACAGGCAGAGCAAGGCGTCGATTATTTCACCATTCACGCCGGCGTCCTGCTCCGCTACATTCCGCTGACCGCGAAGCGCGTGACCGGAATCGTCTCGCGCGGCGGCTCCATTCTGGCTGCGTGGTGTCTCGCCCATCACGAGGAAAACTTTTTGTACACGCATTTCGAAGAGATTTGCGAGATTCTCAAGGCGTATGACATCAGCGTGTCGCTTGGAGACGGCTTGCGCCCCGGCTCGATTGCAGATGCGAATGACGAGGCCCAGTTTGCCGAACTAGAGACACTCGGCGAGCTGACGAAAATCGCCTGGAAGCACGACGTGCAGGTGATGATTGAAGGACCCGGCCACGTCCCGATGCACCTCATTCGCGAAAACATGGACAAACAACTAGCGATTTGCCACGAGGCGCCTTTTTATACGCTCGGGCCGTTGACGACAGACATCGCGCCCGGCTACGACCACATCACCTCGGCGATTGGTGCCGCGATGATCGGCTGGTTTGGCACCGCGATGCTCTGCTACGTCACGCCCAAGGAGCATCTCGGCCTGCCGAACAAGGAAGACGTGCGCAACGGTCTCATCGCCTATAAAATCGCCGCTCATGCAGCGGATTTGGCCAAAGGCCACCCGCGAGCAAAACAGCGCGACGACGCTTTGTCCAAAGCCCGCTTCGAGTTTCGCTGGAACGACCAGTTCAACCTGTCGCTCGACCCCGAGCGCGCCCGCGAATACCACGATGAGACGCTGCCTGCCGAAGCAGCGAAGTCCGCGCATTTTTGCTCGATGTGCGGCCCGAAATTTTGCAGCATGAAAATCTCGCACGACATCCGCCACCAGGCCCAGGAGCAGGAGCGGATCGAGCCTGCCGCCATCGCAGCGGGCCTGCAAGAAAAAGCCCGCGAATTTCGCGAGCAAGGAAGTCAACTGTACAAATAAGCGCCCGGAGGTGGCAGACGATTGAATGATGTGTTGCAATTGCGAAAAGAGATCGCGCGCCTGGAGGTTGACCTTGAACGTCTGAAGCGCCAACTGGCCCATTTGCAAAAAGCGTGCGCGCATGAGTTCGTCGAGACCCCCCTCGCCCGCACCTGCGCCAAATGCTTGCAAACGGAAAGCCTCTATTATTAGACAGCTTCCTGCCACACCTAGGAAAGTTGGCTGCGCCAATGGCTCGGCCCCAGCCTTAATTGCCCCTTGTACTGGATAAGCAGCTTATGCACAAAAAAGACCGCCATCCTCGACAGTGGGATGGCGGTCTTTTCACCTGCTCGCTTCAGCCTGAGACTTTGACTTGCAAAGGAAGCCCTTCCTTATAATACAGCTCGGGCGACAGCAGGATAAAGAAAATATGGACGTTCTGGAAACCTTGCTTTTGCAAAATCCGGTTCATCGTGCTGGCGATCTGGTCGTGCTGCTTTTGCTCCCGGGGAAACATCATGATTTCAAGCGACAACGGACTGTTCGTCAACTGCTCGACCAGAAGCAGCTCCAGCTTGACTTTTTCCTGGCTCACTTCCGCGATGCGGGCAAACTCTTCTATAATAAGGGGCGATACCGATTGCAGCTTTTCTTTTTCAAAGCCTTTAAAGCGAAGAAACGGCAAGTCAATTCCTTCTTTCCGGAACAGGCGGCCAGCAACAGCAACGCACGCCGAAGCTGTTCCCAAAATCATTACCTCAGTAATTATAAACTACAGTCTATTTCTGGATCAACGAAAAAAGAATGAAGAAAAGTGAAGGCGAGCAACTTGGTTGCCCCTATACTTACTAAGAATCTTATCCATTCTTCTCTGTACAAAAAAAGGACTATATCCAGAAATGACTTTCTCCTTGCGCACTTGTGGTGGACGTACCACGATAGGAGGTCAAAAGTCTGTCAGATATAGCCCATCCATACTGTTTCCAACGCGTTTCAAATCATGCATGATGTTTCGTGAACTGCTTCCTAGTATAACGCAAATACAATACTTAATCAATAAAGAAGTTTCTTAAAATTCAATCAAAACTCTCTGTCCTGACCCGTGCATAGACGATCGCGAATGGTGACACCGTACAAATGGCAGACACCAAGCACATACGGGAGGCTACCATGAAGCTAACGCCGATTATTCCTTTCGAGCCGACGACGACGGATGACATCGCGGATGGCCCCGACTGGATTGCGCAAGTCAAATGGGATGGGATCAGGCTGTTGACGTACTACGACGGCAACTCGGTCAAGCTGTACAATCGCAAGGCTAACGAGCGGACTTTGCACTACCCGGAAATCGCCGCAATCTCCGACTACTGCCGGGCGCAGTCCGTCATTCTCGACGGCGAGGTCGTTGCACTTGGTGCAGATGGCAAGCCTTCTTTTTACGAGGTCATGCGCAGGGACGGTCTGCGACGGATGGAAAAAATCGCAGCCGTAAAGCGTCAGGTCCCCATCTTCTACATGATTTTTGACGTCCTGTACGCAGACGGCGAATGGGTCACGGCCTGTCCGCTGGCAGAGCGCCAGCGCCTGTTGCAAAAGCTCATCTCCCCGACGCCCACGGTGCAGCTCGTCGACAATTTTACGAGTGGCCGGGAGTTGTTTCAGACGATCGAGCAGCAAGGGATGGAAGGCGTCATCATCAAAGATTTGACCAGCACGTATGCCATCGCCGGAAAAGATGCGCGCTGGCAAAAGAAAAAAAACTACCGGGATTTGATCGCGGTGGTAGGCGGAGTGACGATGCGGGATCAGACGGTCAATTCCTTGCTGCTCGGGCTTTACGACGCCAAGGGCGCTCTCTGGTATATCGGCCATGCCGGAACCGGAAAGCTGACCCACAGCGATTGGCGCAGCTTGACCGAAACGATTCAGCCGTTGATCCAGGCTGACATGCCTTTTCATAACAAGCCGGAGCGCATCAACGGCACCATCTGGCTAAAGCCGCAGCTCACAGCCAAAATTCAGTACGCAGAGTGGGCAGACGGGCACTCCTTGCGCCAGCCGAGCATCCAGGGCTTCGTCGACTCCCCTGCCCGCCAGTGCACATTCGAAGCGTAAACCGCAGCACCAGCATACAGGCGGGCAAAACGACGGGCCTTACTGCCGAAAACTGCCTTGCTGCTTGGGCCGCCCCAGCCTTTGCTTGCCGTGGTTGAGGGCCTGCATTTCTCCGTAGCTGGTCAACACCCCGATCACCAGGAACACGATGTAGGCGATGGCCGTCGCGATCCCTGCCGCCGGAGATTTGTCCCCCAGCAGATCCCCGACCAAGATCGTCAGGAAACAGCCTGCAATGCTGAATACTCCCCCCCACACCATCATCCGGTAAAAGCGGTGCAGCTTCGTGCCTCGCGGAATCAGAGCCTGGCCTTCTTCCCGTTTTTTCCGGCGGGCGACGATAAACAGAAACAGGAGCAGCGGCACCTGAAAAAGCACGACAAGCAGCGGAAAGCTGTAGCTGATGAACTGGTTGATATCCGACACCTTGGGAAAGGCGAGCAGCGAGGTCACCACCATGAAGCAGCCGGTGGGCGCGTTGTACGTGTTGTAGTGCAACTGTCCGCCAAACGATCCTACGCCCACGAGGAAGGCCAGATAGGCGACGATGACTTTAATGCTGAACGCAGGAAACCACAAGCTGAACAAAATCATTTCCACCCGGTCGAGAAAGTCCGTCAGGTGAATTTGCTGCACGAGAATGTAGATCGGAAAATTGAGTCGGCCCGCAATGACGTAGCCCATCACCCCAAGGAGAATCAGCACCGTAAGCGTGGTCGTGAAGCAGGCGATCATGATTCCGTGCTTCATGGCGGTAAACAGGAGACGCGGCTCGCTGCTGGCGTGCAAAAAAGCGCCAAACAGCAAAATGTCTCCGTAAACGCCGATCGGCAGCAGGTTGCTTATCGTAATCCGATCCAGGCTCGTGCTCAAAATCGGCTCCAGCCGCTCGATGCTGTACTCGTTCATCAAAAGAAAGTAGAGCAGCAGGCACATGATGAAGTAGGCGGGAAAAAAAATTTCGTTGACCCTCGCCGCCACCTCCAGGCTCGTTTTGCCGTAGTACATCAACAGAAGAACGAACACAAGCAGGATGATTTCCAAGGGCGTCTCCGGCAAGAGGGAGATATGCAAAAAGTCGGCAGCCCCTTTTATATCGAGGGCGAGGATCACCCAAATATAAAACAGGATCAAGCAGTTGATAAAGCCGCCGAACCATTTGCCGCAGATGATGAACATGATCTCGAACAAGTTTTTCCCCGGGTAGGCGCGCACAAGCTCCGACAATACATAGGCGACGAGCAAGGCATAGCAAGCCGGAAGAATTTGCGAGAACCACGAATCCATCTTGGCGACCTGCACAACCGACCGCAAAAAGCTTACCATCATCCCTGTCATCAGCAGACTTCCGACCAGCCAGGCGATTTGCCGATGATTGACGACTTGCTTGTGTATCATGCGCTCCCTCCTCTACAGGATCTGGTCGATCCACATTTTCACCCGTGGCGTGAGGATGTTCAAAAAAAAGTCGGTTGGTATCATCCTGGTATGCTGAAATTGGATCGCGTACAATCCGAGCACGGAAAGGGCGTAAATCGTATAAATGACGATTTGCTGCCTTCGCTGCATCTGCTTGCGCTTGAAGAAAAAATCGAAAAAGGAAAACACCAGCATCAGGATTAACAAACATAAAAACAATCTATTCATTCTCGCGGTCTTCCTTTGTGATGTTTTTCGTCGTTTGCCCGATATCTTCGACGGCCACCTTGGAACGGATCGTGAACGTAATTTCCGGCAGTTCTTCACTCCAACGGTCCCGGTACGTTTCCCGCCACTCCCGGGGGAATTGTCTGGCCATAATAAGGCCCATTCCAATTGTGTCCGTCCGATACTTTTGCATTAACTGCAACGTGTTCTTCACGCTGACCTCGACCTCTTTTTTGAGCATGTCCTCGATCATCGCAATGTTCTTTTTATGCTCCAGATCCAGATTCGTCATGTTCTCCACTATCACACTTGTCGCGTGCACCATAATGTCGTAATGGACCCGCCCTTTTTTCAAAACAGGCTTGAGATCGGCCTTTCCTTTTGAAAAGTAGAAGGTCAGCCGGCCTTTGTCGCCAAGCGAGAGCACGACAGAGAACGGCATGAAGTTGCGCTGAAACCAGCGAAGACCTTTGATCGATTCGGCCTTGGACACATACACGAGCTTGTCACCGCGAAACAGGCCGATCCCCGTAAACTCGACTTCCTTCGACTTGCCTTTGGGATGCGAGTCAACGGGAGCCAGCACCGGGAGAAACGCATCAATCCCGGGTGTAGTGAGCATCTGTGCAACGTCTTTGAGCGATACGGGAATCGCCTCCATTTTCACCAACTCGCGCATCGCCTCCCCGGAAAAGCGTTCGAACTGCGGCTGGGCATTCAACAGCTCGATCCCTTTGCCTTTGGTCATGACGAGATAAGCGGTCAGCCGATTTTCGGGAAAACGGGCCACGATGTCCAATACGTCGCTCATCCCCTCCTTGGCCAGTTGCTCGCCGATGACAATCATCCGGTGGTGGGAATAGTACAGCTCGCGAGACATGCGCGACTGGATCATGCTGTTCGCTTCCCTGATCGTCTTGCCGACGGCTGAGTCCACATAGTACGTCTTGTCTCCGCTCGTCCCGCCTCCCCCGCCAGACGTGGAGCCGAGACTGCTGACCAGCGGAACCTGCACGGACAAGCGATAATGGCCGTTTGGCTCCTTGTCCATCGCCATTGCAATCACGATCGCCATATCGTTTACTTCCCGCCGATCCCAGCAGCCTGACACCACCAGCATTCCCATCAGCAACACGACAATCGGAGTGAGACGTTTCACGCTTTGCCCTCCTCGTCTGAATTCCCGCGGCTCGTCGTTCCTGCGTGCCCTCCTCTTTGCTGCACCTGGTTGGCAAAGTTTGCGTTCATCCGCCTCGCATCTCGAATCCCGAGAAAGCTGGGCCGCTTTTCCATAAACGACCACGGCACCCGCACCAGAACATCCTTCAAGTCTCCAACGGACATCGGGGCAAGCGGAGACAGGTACGGGACGCCAAAGGAGCGCAAGTTAGCCATATGCCCCAAAATGAGCAGCACGCCTACCAAAATGCCGTAAATGCCGAGAATAGAGGCCGCAATCATCAGCGGGAAGCGCAGCATTCGCAGCGAAATGGCCGCATTGAAGTGCGGAATCGTAAAAGAGGCGATCCCGGTGAGCGACACGACAATGACCATCGGCGCGGAAACAATCCCGGCTTGCACGGCCGCCTGTCCGACGACGAGCGCCCCCAAAATACTGACGGCCTGCCCGACCGTTTTCGGGAGGCGAATCCCCGCTTCACGCAGCGCTTCAAAGGCAATTTCCATAATGAGCGCCTCCACGATCGCGGGAAAAGGAATCGACTCGCGAGCTGCGGCGACGCTCAAGAGCAAGGTCGTCGGCAGCATTTGCTGGTGGTACGTCGTAATCGCCACGTACAGCGCAGGCGTAACCAGCGCAATAATCAGAAACAAATAGCGCAGCCAGCGGAGCAGCGTCGTCATCTGGAAGCGCTCGAAGTAGTCCTCGCTCGCCTGCATCAGCATCCAAAACGTGGCGGGAGCGATCAGCACCATCGGCGTGCCATCGACAAAAATAGCGACGCGCCCTTCCAAGATCGAAGCCGCCACCGTGTCCGGCCGCTCGGAATACATGAGCTGGGGAAAGGGCGAATAGACGTTGTCCTGAATCAGCTCTTCGATGTAGCCGCTCTCCAAAATGGCGTCGATGTCGATGTTGCTGATGCGTTGGGAAACCTCTTCCACGACTTGCGGGTCCGCGATGCCTTCCAAAAACGCGACCACGATGTTTGTATTCGTCTCTCTCCCCACGACTAGCGACTTCATTTTCAACCGGGGCGTGCGCAATTTGCGCCGCAGCATCGACGTGTTCGTGCGGATGTTTTCAATGAAGCCTTCCCGCGGCCCGCGCACGACGGCTTCTCCCTCCGGCTCGTTGACCGAGCGCTTTTCCGCACCGCGGATGCCCAGCGTGAGTGCCTCGACATTTCCGTCGACCATAATGCCGGTATCGCCGGACAGCACAGCCTGCAAAAGCTGCTTGTAATCGTTCACCCGCGCGATTTGCGAGACGGGCAGCAGCGCTTCTTCGATTACTTCGATGTCGTCATCGCCCTTTTCCATCACCATGAGCGATTTCAGCGCCTGGTTCACTTCGGCGGTATCAATCAAGCCGTCTACAAAAATCGCGGCCGCACGCGCACTGTGTTTTAGCCTAAACTCGCGGATGACAAAATCCGAGCAATCCGAGAACAGCTTTTTCAACACTTCTACGTTGTCATCCAAATCCGGAAAAAGCGCAATGCCTTCCATCTCAAGCAAGCTGCACGTATCAATCGTCTCCAGCAATTTTTCGATTCTGCTTTTTTTCCTGAACTCCATCTCATCACCAGCCACTGGAAAGCTAACGGTATTATGGGTGATTTGCTGGAAAGATATGCAGTCCGCCCGTGGGCTGCATATCCGTTTCGCGAACGGGAGAAAGTAGGAGCACATCTACCGCCCAAAGGAAGGTGCCATCGTGGCGAATGCAACCAAAGAATACGAGCTGACTATCGGCGGTCATGCCATCAGCATTACGAACCCGTACAAGCCGCTCTGGCCGGAAGCGAATGTGACCAAGCTAGATTATTTGCGTTACCTCCTGACGGTGGCGCCGCATCTCTTGCGCTATGCCAAAGACCGGCTGTTAACCGTGATCCGCTATCCGCACGGCATCCACGACAAACATTTTTATCAAAAAAACATTCCCGAGTACGCCCCGTCCTGGATTCAGACGCACACGTGGGAAAACGTCCGCTATGTGCTGTGCAACGATGAAGCCACCCTCATGTGGATGGCCAATCAGGCGGCGCTGGAATGGCACGTTTCCTTTCATCTCGCGGCCGACGAGACGCCGACCGAGCTGGTGTTCGACCTCGATCCGTCCACGGAAGACTTTGCTGTCGTGATCGAGGCTGCGCTGCTCGTCAAGGAGCTGTTGGACGAGTTGAGGCTGCCCGCCTTTGTCAAGACTTCAGGAGCAAGCGGCCTGCAGGTGTACGTCCCGATCGAGCTACGCTATACGTTCGAGCAGACGAGACAGGTCGGGCAGTTTATCGCTTCGTATCTGGTCAACAAGCACCCTTCCTTTTTGACCATCGAGCGCATGGTGAAAAATCGCGGGGACAAGCTGTACATCGACTACTTGCAGCACTGGCGCGGCAAAACCCTTCCCGCTCCTTATTCGACGCGGGCCAAAAAAGGGGCGACCGTCTCCGCCCCGTTATTATGGGAGGAAGTGCCCAAGTCTCATCCCAGCGACTACACCGTACACACCGTTCCGCCACGCCTGAAAGAGAAGGGAGACTTGTTCGCCGCCGTCTCCCGCCCGACCACAAGAGCCTCCCTCGACCCGATCCTCGACTTTTTGCGCTTTCAGTAGGCGACCTATTGGAATCCCCCTGTCCAGGTATGCTATACTGTGCACAGACGTTTGAGGCAAGGAGGCATTTTCATGATTGATCCGATCGCGATTTCGCTCGGACCCCTTAAAATTCACTGGTACGGCATCATCATGGGGTTGGCTTTTTTTCTGGGGACTTACCTCGCGAGGTACAATTCCAAACGTTCCGGCATTGATCCCGATCACGTCCTGAACATGGTTGTGTTGATTATCCCGGCAGCGATTGTGTGTGCCCGCTTGTATTATGTCGCATTCGAATGGGCGCAGTACAAAGACAATCCACTGGACATCTTCGCGGTCTGGAAAGGCGGCCTGGCGATCCACGGCGGGCTGATCGGGGGAGTTCTCGCGGGAACGTACTACATTCGCAAGCACAAGCTTCCCTTCCTTCGCCTGGCTGATGTGTTCATGCCCAGTGTCATCCTCGGTCAAGCCATCGGCCGTTGGGGAAATTTCATCAACCAGGAAGCACACGGCGATGTAGCCTCTGCGGAATTTATGGCGAAGTTTCCCGCTTTCATCCGCGACCAGATGTTTATCGGCGGACAGTATTATCATCCGACGTTTTTGTACGAATCGCTGTGGAACTTGCTCGTCTTCGGCATCCTGCTGTTCATGCTGTATCGGTTTAAAAAATTCGATGGGCAAGTTTTGTTCAGCTACATGATTCTTTATTCCATCGGCCGCTTTTTCATCGAAGGCATGCGTACAGACAGCCTGCTGATCGCAGACACGCTGCGGGTCGCACAGCTTGTCAGCCTGAGCCTGATCGCCCTCGGGGCCATTCTGATGCTGGTCTTCGCTCGCAAAAGCAAGCAGTCAGGCCATTCCCACAATTCAATGGAATAGCAATCGGGACAATCCTGTACAACCACTCTCGCCGCTTTGGCAGAGTGGTTTTTTGCAGTTCGCTCGTCTGAATTGTCGCAATGCGGGAAATAACTAGAAGACAGGAGGGATCGCAGATGGATGACGGCATTTTGGAGGAATATCTGGACCGTCTGGTGCGCATACATTTTGCCCCGGACATGATCGGGCCAGGCTTGCCCGCCTACGCGGAAGGCAAGCTGTTCGACTACAGCCCCAACGGCATTCTGATCGAGGAAAAGGACGGCTCGCTCGACTACATTCCTTTTTCCGCTGTACGGCTCGTGCAAATCAAGCCAAAAGCCAGCTTGTGGGACCGTTTGACGGGTTTTGGGTAAGCAAAAAGACACCTCGCTACGAAACGGTACGTAGAAGGTGTCTTTTGTCTTTTGTATTTTACAGGAAAACGTCGAAGACAACGTAACAGGCTGCGGCCAACAGACCCGTTACCGGGAGCGTAATGATCCAGGTAACGACGATGCGTCCAGCCACTCCCCATTTGACTGCGTTCAGCTTTTGCGACGCGCCTACACCCAAAATCGAAGAGGTGATGACATGGGTCGTACTGACCGGCAGTTTCAAGGTAGTAAAGATTGTGATAATCAAGGCAGATGACAGGTCGGCCGAAAAACCGCTGATTGGCTTGATTTTCATAATCTTGCCACCCATGGTTTTGATAATGCGCCAGCCGCCGAAGGAAGTCCCCAGCGCCATGGCAATCGCGGCGGACAGCTTGACCCACAGCGGGATCGCAAACTCGCCAGGCTCCTGCACCAAAAATCCGCCAGAGAGCAAGGCCAGCGTGATAACCCCCATCGTTTTCTGGGCGTCGTTGGCTCCGTGGCTGAAGGATTGCCAGGATGCAGACAACACTTGCAGCATGCGGAAGTTGCGATTCGTTTTATGGTAATTCATGTTGGCGACAATCGCGGAAACGATTTTGATGACGATAAAACCGATGACAAACGCGACGATCGGCGAAATGATGAGCGCCTTGACGATCTCAATGAAGCCTTCCATGTTGATCGAACCGAAGCCGGCAGCTCCTACAGCGGCACCTGCAACGCCTCCGATGATCGCATGCGAGGAAGAGCTCGGGATACCGAACCACCACGTAATCAAGTTCCACAAAATCGCGGCGGTCAAAGCTGCCAAGACGACAACCAGTCCATTTTCCAGCTTGAACGGGTCCGTGATTTTGCCCCCGATCGTCTTCGCTACACCCGTGTACGTCAGCGCGCCAATCAGGTTGAAGAGCGAGGCGATAACAATGGCTGTCCGCGGACTCAAGGCCCGGGTCGATACTGAGGTCGCAATGGCGTTGGCCGTGTCGTGAAAACCATTGATAAAGTCAAAACTCAGCGCCATGACGACGACAAGTACGAGAATAACAACCTCTGGCGAAAAATCAGGCATTCTTTAACACGATCCCTTCGACCAGGTTCGAAACGTCCTCGGCAAAGTCAGCACAGTCTTCTAGCTTGTCGTAAATTTCCTTGAGTTTGATCGCTTCGATCGGATTCGCATCAGGCGAATTCAGCAGATCGGATACCATTTTGCGGTAATTGGAGTCGGATTCATGCTCCAGATCTTTGATTTCCCGCGCGATTTTCGATACTACCTGATGATCGAGCTTGCGCAGCGTGCGAATCAGCTCAATCAGCTTTGCCGAACATTTGACCAAAATGTTTGCTTGTGCCAAAACGCGCGGCTCCGGCTGACGAACTTGATAGAGATACATGCGATCCGCAACACCGTCAATGTAATCGATCATCGAGTCCATTGTATGTGCGAGCTGGTGAATGTCTTCACGCTCAAGCGGAGTGATAAAGGTAGAATTCAATTCGTTCATGATGCGGCGAACGATCTCATCCCCTTCTTTTTCAACAGCCTTGATTGCCTTGACTTTGGCTTCCACATCTTGATAGTTTCCTATCATTTCATAAAAAAGATGAGTCCCTTTGTGCACCGTGGCAATCTGCTGTTCAAACAGATCAAAGAAGATATACTTGTTAGATTTCAACATACGGTCCTTCTTCACTCCTTTGGATAAATCACACCTAGACGATTATATCGAAAGATATTGTTGACGTAAATTTAAATTCAAGGGCAAGTGTGTAGATTTTTCTTTAAAAAAATATTAAGTTTTTGTAAATCTCCTTTACAATCCGCAAATAAAAATAAAACACCCGTCTCCTTGAGCGGGCGACAGGTGTTAGTCTTGCCATCTATTCTCTTCTTTATTGCGTAGCGACTACCATGCAATCTTTCTTTTTCTTCGCTTCGTACATGAGCATATCCGCCTTGTGCGTCAACTCCTCTGCCGTAGCCGCATGCATCGGATAGGAGGCGACGCCGATGCTGACCGTCACGCCGGACAGCGTCTCGCGAACCTGCTCCTGGATCCGCTTCCCGATTGCGAGCGCCTCATTCGTATCCGCATGCTTCAGCAGTACGACAAATTCTTCGCCGCCCCATCGGCCGACCGTATCCTGGTTGCGCACATTGGCTTGCAAAATGGAAGCGAATTGGCAGAGCAGCCGATCCCCTTCCATATGTCCATGGCAATCATTGAATTTTTTGAAATTATCCAGGTCGATAAATAAAAGCGTAATCGGATAGTGCTGATTTTTCGCCTGCCTGATCTCGCGAATCAGCCTGTCCAGAAACCGGCGATTGACCAATACCCCCGTCAATGAGTCGTGATAGGCCATTTGTCGCAGACGATTCACGTATATCCCCAGGCTGTATCCGGCTGCCATCTGGATGATGGCCACCAGCACGACAAACCGCATCGCCGACTGCTCATCAGGCAGCCCGCATACGATAAGCCAAATCCATATAATAAAACAGGACACACCCATGCCAATCCAGCGTGAGTCCAAGGTACTCTCCACCTCCGGCCCATCCATTGTAGCAGCACCATAAGTACTTTTCCGTTACATAAGACCTAAACACTTTCTTTAAAACTAGGTCTTACTTCGTGCTTGCAGGAATATTTTACCTTCCTTTCCACCACGGTTCAAGCACTATTCTGTTGAATGCCCTGATGGGCGAACAGAATAACTTGCTTTCTCTACTTTCATCGAATTTTCCCACTTATCCCAACCCTCTTTTTTTTCGTATAATGGGTAAGCTATACTTTCAAAATATGATTGATCGATAGGGAGGAATTAACCGAATGGTCTGGCTTCAACAAATGATCGCCCGCTACGACACGACGATCTGGATTCGCGTCATCGGGACGGTCCTTACAACTTTTGCAGGCTTCATGCTTCGGCCGTTCCTCGCCTTCTATCTGTACGACAGGATGGACGGAAATCTGCTCGTGGCGGCGATGGTCACCAGCCTGCAACCGCTGACGAGCATCATCTCCGGCTATTTTGCCGGGAGCCTCTCCGACCGCTATGGCCGAAAGCCGCTGATGATCGCCGCACTGGCCATTGAAGCGATCTCCATGGCCGGTTATATTTGGGCGGAATCTATTTTTGCCTTTGCCACGCTTACCGTCTTGAACGGGATCGGAGCCTCGTTGTTCTGGCCAGCCGCAAGCGCCCAAATTACCGATGTCGTGCCGGAGGAAAAACGCAGCGAAGTATTCGCGCTTCTGCACACCGCGCTGAATCTCGGGGCCGCCGCTGGCCCGCTGATCGGTGTCGCCATCTATAAAGTCAACCCGGCGATTGCGTTTGGCATCTGCTCCTGTATGCTGTTCGTCTACGCGCTGCTCCTCTTCTGGAAGGTCCCGGAGACGCTGCCCGACCACATCCGGGCACAGGCGAGCCGTTCTGCCAAGACGGACCAGGCTCCCCGGCTGAAGCTGGCCGAGCATCCTACGCTGATCTGGATGACGCTTGCCGCGGTGCCTGTGTCGCTTTTGTACTCGCAAGTAGAGATCATTTTGCCGCAGCATTTGCGCACCCAGTACACCGACTTTCTCAGCGTCTTCGCTACTTTGATGACGATCAACGGCGTCTTGGTCGTCTGTTGCCAGATTGCGATTGCCAAGTACGCCGAGCGCTTTCCTGCTCATTGGGTCATTCTCACCGCCTACCTGTTTCTCGCCTGTGTCGGTTTCGGCTACGGCTGGGCGCCTGGCTTTCTCATTCTCGTGCTCGCCGAAGTCCTGTTTACGATCGGCGAGATGCTCTACGGGCCGCAAATTCAAAAAGCGATCTCCGTCATGGCCCCGGAAGAATATCGCGGACGTTATTTTGCGATCTTCGGCGCGAACTGGGGCATCACGGGCACGATCGGCCCGAGCGTCGGCGCCGTCGCGTTCAAAGGGATCGGGGGCGCTCTCTGGTTCTCCATCCTCAGCCTGCTGCTGCTCGTCGGCGGCCTGTTCCAATACCGCTTTGTCAAAAAAGCGACGCAGACGGAGCCTGCCGAAAGTGTCCAGTCGCTTTCGAGCTAGAGCACTGTGTCCATTCCAGCCTGTCTGCCAAACGGTGGGGTTGCCAACGACTCGCATGCAGGCTTTTTCTTTTTTTCGAGATAAACGGCTACGCTGCTAAGGATATTCGCCGATTGCTGCAATCCGGCAAGCATGCGGCTCCCGCCATGCTCCAAGCCTTCGTAGTACTCCCGCTCGGCCTTTTCAACGGCTTCTGTTGTCCAGCCGTTTTCATGCGGTACGACGATCTCCTGGGAAAACGTCATTTCGCAGCCGCCCTCCACAGAGGCGAGCACGACGGCAATCCGCTCCTGTGTATCGCTAAATTGCGGCAGTGCAAACGTAAACACCAGCAGATGGGCGGATGCGATGAATTGGAATCAATTGGAAGGGGAAACATAGTTGTACATTATGAAACAACGGGAGTGAAAAAGTGTATGCCCCGTATCGAATCCGTTGCGACAGCAGTACCGCCGCATGAAGTTTCCACGGAAGCTTCCATGCAACTCGCCCGTCATTTTTTTCAGGATGCTTTTCCCGATATCGATCGGCTCCTGAACGTTTTTGCCCACAGCCATATCGAAAAACGGCACTTTTGCATGCCGCTGGACTGGTTTTCCAGCGACCAGCCGTTTGCCGAAAAAAACAGGCTGTACATTCAGCACGCAGAAGCGTTGTCGCTTGCGGCTGCGCGAAAATGCCTGCAAAAAGCCGGGCTTGCGCCAACCGAAATCGATTGTCTCGTATTCGTCTCCAGCACAGGGATTGCCACGCCGAGCATGGATTCCCGCCTGGTCAACAGTCTCGGGCTTCGCTCCGATATTACGCGGATTCCGCTGTGGGGACTGGGCTGTGCCGGGGGAGCGATGGGCTTGTCCCGCTCGTGCGAGTACGCCGGAGCCTACCCCGGGCGCAGGGTGCTGCTCATCAGCGTAGAGCTGTGCGGGCTGACCTTTATTCGCCAGGATTTGTCCAAAAGCAATCTCGTGGCGACTTGTCTGTTCGGGGATGGAGCAGCAGCCGTCGTGGTCAGCGGCGACCATGTCCAAGCCTCGGCAGAGGAAGGCGCGCCCCGGATCCAGTTTCGCGATGCCCGCACCACGACGTGGCCGGATACGCTCGACGTGATGGGCTGGGAGCTGACAGAGCCGGGGTTGAAGGTGATTTTTTCCCGCGACATTCCTACGTTGATTCAGACATACATGCGCGAAAACGTGGAAAGCTTTTTGACGTCGCACCAGACGACCGTGGACCGTCTGCGCCACTTTATTTTTCATCCGGGCGGCGCAAAAGTCTTGAACGCGTACCAGTCTTCGCTCGGCATTGATGCCGAGGCGACGCGCCACTCCGAAGAGGTGCTGCGCCATTTTGGCAACATGTCTTCGCCGACGGTGCTGTTTGTGCTGGAAAAAAGCATGGAGCAAGCGTGGCAGCCGGGCGACCGCGGACTGGTTGCGGCGCTTGGGCCGGGGTTCAGCTCTGAGCTGCTCCTCTTGGAAGCGAGGTAGGCGCGATGCTCTTTTTCGTCACAGTCATGGCTGCCGTCTGCCTGCAACGCTTCTGCGAATTGGTGCTGGCCGCGCGAAACGCCCGCTACGTGTGCGCCCTGGGAGGCGTCGAGATCGGCGCGGGCCATTACAAATACATCGTGCTGATGCATGTTTGCTTTTTTGTCAGCTTGATGGTAGAAGTGCTCGCGACAGGCAGTGCTTCGGCGCTGCCTCCGTGGTGGGGGTACAGCTTCGGCCTGTTTTTGGCGGCCCAACTGCTCCGCTACTGGTGCATCCAGAGCCTGGGCAGGCGTTGGAATACGCGGATTCTGGTCATTCCAGGGGAAGCGCCGCTCCGGCGCGGTCCGTACCGCTGGCTTCGCCATCCGAACTACGTCGTCGTGGCGATCGAGCTGTTCACTCTCCCGCTGACGTTTTCCGCCGTGAATACCGCTGTCGCCTTTACGCTCCTGAATGCCTGGCTACTGCTGCGCGTGCGCATTCCGCTGGAAGAAAAAGGCGTGTACGAAGGCGAAGAATCGTCATAAAAAAAGTCTATGGCACAAACCACAGACTTTTTTCCTGTTTACAGGTTTACGATGGGACGAATGGAGGAAAAGAACAAGGAATACGTTACTATAAGTCCCGTGAGGTGGAGCCAGCGTGAACCGTACAAATATCGTAGAGCCTCTGGAAGCAAAGCGCATCATCGTGCGTGACTTCCTCAGCCTGATGAAGACCTTGCCCAATCAGGACGATGCCGCCAGCGTTCAGACATTTCTCCGCTACCTGCAAAGCTTGCTCAGAATCAAGCAGGTCATCCCGCCGGTGGTCGAAATCCTGACGCTCATCAAAACGGACAAGCCGATCCTCTATCATTCCGCTCGTCGCTCCATCATGTCCTCCAGCAATTTGCACATGCTTTTCCAGATCGAAATGGATGTTGAGCTGGCACAGGAGAGACTGTCTCAGTACGATAAATAATCGGGCTGCCGGGGTTCTACTTCAAGTTTTCCGGATTGAGGCACTCCAGCTCGGGAATGACAAAGCGGCCGTCTTTGCGGATCAGGACGCCATCAAACCAGATTTCTCCCCCGCCCCACTCCGGACGCTGGATGGAAACCATGTCCCAGTGAACCGACGACTTGTTTCCGTTGTACGCCTCATCGTAACATTGACCAGGCGTGAAGTGGAAGCTGCCGTCGATTTTTTCGTCGAACAAAATGTCTTTCATCGGGTTGCGGATGAACGGATTGACCCCGATCGCAAACTCGCCGATGTAGCGCGCGCCCTCGTCCGTGTCGAGAATTTCGTTCAGCCGCTTGCTATCGTTTGCGGTCGCCTCGACGATTTTGCCGTCCTTGAAAGTCAGGCGAACGTTTTCAAACGTAAAGCCGTGGTACGGCGTAGGCGCATTGTGTGTAATTGTGCCGTTGACAGAGTTTTTCACCGGAGCGGTGTACACTTCGCCGTCCGGGATGTTGCGCAGACCCGCACATTTGACCGCCGGGATGTCCTTGATCGAGAAAGTCAGGTCTGTATCCGGCCCGACCAGACGGACTTCGTCGGTGCGGTTCATCAGGTCGACCAGGCTGTCCATCGCCTTGTCCATTTTTCCGTAATCCAGATTGCACACCTGGAAGTAAAAGTCTTCAAACGCCGCCGTCGACATGTTCGCCAATTGAGCCATGGACGGGTTCGGGTAGCGAAGCACCACCCATTTTGTTTTGGGCACGCGGACGTTCATGACTGGCAGCTCGTACAAACGGGAGTACAGACCGAGCTTGTCTCCGGGAACATCTGCCATCTCATTGATGTTGTCGGCTGCGCGGATGCCGATATAGCCTTGCATTTTTTCCATGAGGGCCACTTCGCTTTCCGCCATGACCTTCAGTTGCTCCTCGTTGCAGTTCATCGCGATTTCACGGCTGATCGCCGGATCAATCTGCTGGACGAACGGGCTGCCTCCCGCCTTGTAAATCTCACGGACGAGGGCAGATACCAGTTCAGGCGTCTTCCCTTTGGCGTTAATCAGGATGTTTTCCCCTGGCTGTACGCGGACGGAATAGTTCACCAGGTTATAGGCCAATTGCTCCAAACGAGAGTCTCTCATGCGTGACACACCCTTTTTTAATTTTCTGATTCCAATTGTATTCTTGCCGATAAATCTCTGTAAGTCAATAAAATTTATTTTATCAAAAGCACAAAATAACAAGCCAGCTTTTTCCCCTAGACAAAAGCTGGCTTGCTCCCGTGGTCCAGCGCGGTGCTATTCGCTCTGCTCGCTGTCCTCGATCGTCCCCATCTTGTACATGTCGCTCACCTGTTCCTGTGTAGCCGCGAGTCCTCCTGCTTCTTCCTCTACCTGATACACGGCGCTTTCCATCTGCCCCGTCTCACTCAGTTGCTGCGTGGGGCGGTTTTCACGTTCTGCCATCGCTTTCTTCCTCCTTCTAGCTGATTTTCGGTATAGTGTGCGTCAGGCGCTCCCGATTTAGCCATTTAGCCATCGCAGAAAAGAAGAAGCCGCTTTCGCGAACAGACGAAAAAAAAAACGCCTTGCCCGTTGCGGCAAAGCGTCTTCCACCTTTATTCTTACTTGTCTTTGTCAGCCGAAACATCTGGAACCATCAAGGACCAGCCGGTTCTGTTGGTCACATCTTGCGTAGAGTTGCGTCCGATGACGATGCTCTCATCTTCTTTTGGCAATGCGGTCCAACCGCTGTTTGGCGCTTGCACGACCTGGTAGTTGTTCGTGGAAACGAACTCGTCTTCTACTGGCATTGCCATCCAGCCACCGTTGGACGTTTGCACCACTTGGTAGCGGTTTGTCGAAATGAATTGATCTTCAGCCGGCATTCCCATCCAGCCGCCATTTGCCGTTTGCACGACTTGGAAACGATTGGTGGAGACAAACTGGTCTTCTGCTGGCAAGAGGGACCAACCGGACGTCGAGGATGCGTCAGGAACAAATTGGCCGCTCACGAAAACGTATTCGTCTTCCCCAGGAAGCTTGACCCAAGCTCCTTGAACGCCGTTTCCAGGTTGTGGCTGTTCAGCTACGGGTGCAGCCGTTGGAGTTGTTGTTGTCGTCGTTTCAACTGCTGGCGCAGGAGTTGTCGCGGAAGCTTCAGTTGCATTAGCGGAAGCTTCTTCTGCACAGGCCGACTGTGCAAACAGCGCCGCTCCGAGAATCAAAGAACCCATCATCAATGTGCTGCTTTTTTTCATATGTGTACACTCCCATTCGCGTAGTACACACATTGTCCGCTGAAATGTCCCCCACCTGCTACCCTGATGGCAACGCTACATGCATTGCTTCATTTTCCGCAAGAAGTACGTAAACTGCTCCAATTCTTCGTCGCTCAGGTTTTCCAGCAGTTTGCCCACCAGTGCTCTTCTCTGGCACAAAAGCCCCTCCAGCATAGGGACTGCCTTTTGCGACAGCGTGACCCATACGACTCTCCGGTCCAGCTCGTCGCGGACCCGGTCGATGTAACCGGCTTTCACCAGCCGATTGAGAGCAATCGTAGTCGCACTGTTGGATTGCTTCAGAATGGTCGCCAGTTCGGAAACTGTGCTTCTTCCTTTTTGATGAAGCACTCGCAGCAAAATAAATTGCTTGGGACTAATCAGCTCTTCCTCTTCCAGCCAGTGGCTGATGAAGAAGCGAGCCATCTCGACAAATGCTCGATCCAGTTCCTCAATTTTACTGGCGCGGGACATGTCGCTCACAACATCACCTATTTTCAGAAAGTAAATAATATAAGTACTTTTACTATAAAACTATATAGCCTAAGTACATGAAGATCAATAGACCTTCCAAAATTATTTCTTTCCTCGAAAGATATGTATGAGCCGGAACAAAGTGTTTACTACTTAATATTTTTACTGTAAAACTTATATGCAACATCATCTTACCGCAAACAGGAAAAACTGACAATAGGCGAAGATGGCAAAATCGTGACAGCAGCTTTTGGGCGCGCCCTCCATTAATTTCCTTGAATCTTATTCCGTATCCAATCGTATTGCATGTATAATAGAAAGGCAGTCCCAAGCGCAGGGCGTTCTTTTGCCCACGGCAATCTGTTGCCAGCGAAACCATGTACATAGGAGATCAAGTTGATGGAACAAACCAAAAGCACAGCGAAATGGAAAACCGAATTGCTCGACTGGTTGAAATCGTTTGTTTTGATTGGCGGTTTGACTGCCTTCATCTACGTGTTCGTCATGGCGCCCTACGTCGTGCAAGGACGGTCGATGGAGAGCACGCTGCACGACCGCGAACGGGTCATCGTCAACAAAGCGATTTACTATCTCAAGGAGCCGAAACCGGGCGACATCGTCATTATTCACCCGGATGCGAGCGGCGACAACTGGATCAAGCGCGTCATCGCTGTCGCAGGCGATACGGTAGAAGCGAAAAACGACCAGGTGTACGTCAACGGCCAACCGCTCAGCGAAGAGTATTTGGCCAACAACAAGCTGCAAGCTTCGGCGGCTGGCGTGACCCTGACCGAAGACTTCGGGCCGATCACCATTCCGGAAGGCAGCGTTTTTGTAATGGGAGACAATCGCAACAACAGTATGGACAGCCGGGTCATTGGCCCTGTCAAGCTCGATCATGTAGTCGGTCGCGCGGAAGCGGTCTACTGGCCGTTGTCGGACATCCGTCTGCCAAAATAACCGCCTGCTACCTAGCTGGGCAGTCGCATACGAAAAAGCCGCTCTTGCACGTGAGCGGCTTTTTCTTTTCCCCTTTTATTTTTGCGCCGTGGCGGTTGCGGACAAGTAATCCTCCAGGGTAAGCCCTGCCGCCGTGATCTCTCGCGCCATTTCTTTTCCGACGTAGCGCAGATGCCACGGCTCATAGGCGTATCCGGTCGTGTCTTCCTTGCCTTTCAGATAGCGGATGATGAAGCCGTATTCCGCGCAATGCTCCGCCAGCCATTTTCCTTCTGGCATTTCGCCAAACGACTCTTCCAGCCTTGTTTTCGCATCGGCCCCCGACACGTCCATAGCCAATCCGGTCTGATGCTCGCTTTTTCCTGGAACAGCGCTGTACGCAGCAGCATGCTCTGCGCCTTGTGTTCGCACATATGTCTCGTACAGCGATTTTTGCGTCTTGTACGAGCGGTAGCCGGACACGGCGTACAGCTCGATGCCGTCCTGCTTGGCGGCTGCGAACAACTCTTCCAACGCTTGTGCGGCTTCTTGGCGCATCAACCGTTTTTCCACTTTTTCATCGAACGGAAACGGCACGTCAGGCTCCACCAGATCAGGCGGAATATAGTCAGCAGGCAGCGCCCGCTTCTTGTTCACAACAACGGCGAGATCGGTCGGGTTTGTCACCGTCGGGACCCCGTTGACGTCTTGGATCGTTTCGGCCAGGGATGCCTGCTTCGCGCGAGGGGATTCTCCCTGCGCCGGCTCTGTTGTATTTGTTTGCGTACCGTCTTTCGCTGTTGCCGTATTTCCCGTCGGCTGAGACGGTTGGTGGGAAGCGAGCAACCCATCCAACGAAGGGGCTTCACATCCACTGAGCAGGGCTACTGATAGTGCGGCGACGATCGCAAGACCATTGGTGCGATTCTTTTTCATCATTGATCCTCCTGGTTCCATACAGACACATATGTTCTGCTTTACCTTACCATGGAGTTAGACGAAAAAAAAGGACGGATAGTCACGCTTTTGCTTGTACAGTTTCTTTTGCGATCGATTGAATCAGCTCCGGCAGCCACGAATCGAGGGCCGCGAACGCATAGCCTGCCGCCGCTGCCTTGCTCGTGTCCATGAAAAAAGAATGCGGGAATCCGAATGGCGACTGGTGAGCCGGGTCGGTCTCTGCCTCAATGCGCGCTGGTTTGCCCACGGCTTGCGAAATCGTGTCCAGCAAAGCTTGCAGCGTAATCGTGCCTTGCGAGTTGGCGTTGACGGGGCCAGTAAAGGCGTCCGTGCCGACCCAGGCCAAAAATTTGGCCGCCTCCCCGGCGTGAATAAAGCACATGACAGCTTCCGGGTTCACAAGCCCGATCGGCTGCTCCTGTTGTACGTGCTCTACGTGAAAATGCAGGCGGCGCGTATAATCGTCCTCCGCGAGCACGATCGGAAAGCGGACGGCTGCCACCGGAAAAGCAGCGGTCTGGAAAAATACGGCTTCGGCTTGCCGCTTTCCTTCCTGGTAGCTGACGCCTTCCCGCGTTCCCGGACGGAGCGGGTACGTGTACGGGTCAAACGCTTCCTCTTTTAACGCCTGATCGGAAAAATCGTACACCGACAGCGTCGAGGTCAGCACGTATTTGCCTACTTTGCCGCGGAAAACTTCGCAGGCGTCCACGGCATTTTGATAAGAGTAGCAAATGTTGTCGTAGACGATGTCCCACTGTTGCTCCCCGGCTGTAGCAAGCGCGCTTTTGTCGTCGCGGTCAAGCGTAAGCCGCTTCACCTGCGGCGGCAAATCCGCCTCCGCCAAGCCCCTTGTCGCTACCGTTACCTCTGCGCCAGAATCAGCGAGCAGTTGCACGAGACGTTTGCCAAAAAAACGGGTTCCTCCGAGTACCAGTACCTTTTTCATTGAAGCTTCCACCTTCCAAATTGGTTTTGTTTACTTCTTCAACTCGATGACCCGTTCGCTTTCATCCCAGGTGACGGTGAACCCGAGCTTTTCCGCGACTTTTTTCACAGGGAGGTACGCCACTCCGCGTACGGTAATCGCATCTGCCCGGAAGTCGGCGCTGCTTTTGCCCAAACCGAGCAGCAGCTTCTCCGCCTGCACATAGGCAATGCCATCCACGACCAGCTTCTGTTCCGCCAAAAACGGGTACGTCTGCCCGTTTACGGCAATGGCAAAAGGCTCACCCGGCTCATACGGCACTTCCTCCGGCTCGGCAGCCGTGTAGGCGATCGCGTCGACGCCAAGCACCGTGCCTTCTCGCGTATCGTCTGCCCCTCCGTACATCTTGCCTGTTTCAAAATCGTAGACGATCGCCTGAACATTGCCGATATCCGCAGGCTGCTCGGCAAAGACGTGGCCTTTTGCCATCAACTGCAAGATGACGTCCTGGTCAATCCCCGCCTCCCAGGAGACGTTCGGATAGCCGCTGGAAAAAATGCGGGGAGCGCGAATAGCGTCCTCGATGTTCATGCCGTGGTCGATCACGTTGAGAATCGTTTGCGACACAGAGGCGATAATCGTCGAGCCGCCCGGCGAGCCAACGGCCAAAAACGGCTGCCCGTCTTTGAGCACGATCGTCGGCGTCATGCTCGAGCGGGGGCGCTTGCCTGGCTCCACCTGATTGACGCCGCCCGGAACCGCGTCAAAATCCGTCAGCTCGTTGTTGAGCATGAAGCCGTAGCCCGGCACCATCACGCCGCTTCCAAAAATGTCCTCAATCGTGGTCGTATAAGAGACGAGATTGCCCCATTTGTCCATGACGGCAAAATGGGTCGTCTGTTTCACGGGCGAGCTGTCGAGCATTTTGATCGCGGCCGCCGGCTTTTGTCCCGTGTCGTACTTCCACGGGTCGCCAGCCGTGATGTTCGCGTTGGCCCGGTTGTCGTCGATCAGCTTGCGCCGTTCTTTTATGTAATCGTCGTGGAGCAGGCCTTGCTTGGGCACCGGATAGACGTCCTCGTCCGCCATGTACGCCGCCCGGTCGGCATAGGCGAGGTGGTTGGCTTCAATCAGATGGTGCAAATACGCTACGGAGCCGAATCCGTCCTTCTGGTTGTCGTAGCCTTCCATCAGCTTCAAAATCTGGATCATGGTCAAGCCGCCCGAACTGGGAGGCGCCATGGAAATCACCTCGTAGCCGCGAAACATCCCGCGCACCGGCTCTCGTTCCTTGACCTGGTAAGCCTTGAGGTCGTCCATCGTCATTTTGCCGCCTGTGCGCTGCACCTCTTCGACGAGCGCGCGGCCAATCTCGCCTTTGTACAAAACATCCGGCCCTTCGTCGCGGATCAGCTTCAGCGTCTTGGCCAAATCGGGCTGGACGAGCATTTGCCCTTCCTCCAGCGGACGGCCTTCCGGCAAGAACACTTGCGCGGCTGTCTTGTGCTTTTCCAGCTTGTCGCGCGACTTGGCGATGTAGTCCGCCGTCACCCAGTTGACACGAACGCCTTTTTCGGCCAGCTCGATCGCTGGCGCAAGCACGTCTGCCAGCTCCCACGTGCCGTACTCCTCAAGCGCCTCTGCCACGCCGAGCAACGTCCCCGGCACGCCTACTGCCTGACCGCTGGTGTGCCGCTGTTCAAAAGGAATCGGCTGCCCGTCGGCCTGTAAAAACATGTCGGCTGTCACATTTGCCGGGGCTACTTCCCGACTGTCGATCACCGTGATTTTGTTCTGGTCCTTCAAATAGATCATCATAAAGCCTCCGCCGCCGATTCCCGACATGTACGGCTCTGCCACATTGAGAGCCAACTGGATTCCGGCGGCGGCGTCCACAGCATTTCCCCCCTTGGCCAAAATGTCCCGTCCAACCTGCGCGGCCGCAGGGTGGGAGACCGCCACAATGCCTTTCGTGGCGCCATCTACGCCAGCCGGAACACCGGGCACCTTTGCCCATGCCAATTGGGTCAGCGAAAAAACCGAAACGAACGAGAGGGCTACCATCATCTTTTTGTTCATAAGATCCCCCCTGTTTTTTTCTTCCTATCCTTATTATTATAATTTTCAGCATTTTTCCAGGTCAACCCATCTGCTCTCTGACAGACGAAAAAACACTCTTCCGCAGCGAAGCCAGGTTCCCCGCTGGAAGAGTGTCTCTATTCAAAAGCATTCGCTTACCGCTTACGGCAAGATGACCAGATTGCTCACGACTGGTCTTTCTTTGCCGTCCGAAGGCTTGTTCAAAAGCTTGCCGTTGTAGTAAAACGCGCTGGAGCCGCCGCCATCGAGATTGTACGCGTCGACGACGTGGAATTCCTGCAGCTTGCGTTGCGCTTCTTCCAAAGTAACGCCTTTGCTCCAGCCTTCTCTTCTGCCGTCGATGACGATGAGCAGCAAGTCGCCGTTGTCAAAGTGCCCGATGAGCGTGCGCGGCTGGCGAGTGTTGGCCCAGTCGCGAGGAATCGGCAGCCGTTTCCCGTCCTGCAGCAGTCTTGGCAAAAAGCTGGCCCCTTGCAAAATGCCTTGCTGGGTAATTTGCGCCTGGGTAGTAATTTGGGTTCCCACCAGGTGGCCTTTGTTGTTGAATCCGACGAAGCTCAGATTCGAATTGTTGGAAAACGTGCGAATCTTGCCGTCGACAACAGTAATGCCAAGCGGCGTCAGATTGCCCTTGCTGTCGCTCATGAAGCCGCCTGCGTTGATCGCCAGGACAGCTCCGGTGCGCTTCCCGGCATGGCTCGTCGTCTCGCCTTTGCTTTTGACCGAGTTGTTGGCAAGCACCATCTTCAGTGCGCTTGGGTCTTTCAGCCGGACCTTCGCCATGTACCCGCGATAGCCCGCTTCCTGCAGCGAGTACACTTTCACTATTGATTTGTTGCCGAAGGACTGCCCGATCGGGTCGCCGAGCATGTTGGACAAGATCGCATCCAGCACATCTGCCGACTTTTGCGTCTGCGATCGGCTCGTCACCAGCAGGTTGTTGATGTGCTTGTTTTGCTCTTCGTACTCTTTTTGCTCCTTCTTGGCGCGGTCGCGGATGTCCGCTACGACCGCTTCTACATCGCGCAGCGTTTTCTTCGTGTCGTCCAACTGCTGTCCCAGCTCGTCCGCCAGTTGTTTCGACTGTTCGGAAGCGAGCTTCAAGCCTTCCGCCTGCAGCTTGTCCGCGGGATTGGTCAGGGTGAGGGCAAGCAAAAAGCCGAGCGCTGGCGCCAGCAGGAACAGGAAAAAGCGATTGACTTTACCAAGCACGGGCTGCATCCTCCAGTTTTTTCAGCGATGCCTTCAAATCGACCAGTTGCTTGTTCAACTGGTCGATCCGATCCTGGAGAGCTTCTTTTGTCTTGTTCGTCCCGCCAATCGTCTCACCCGTCAATTGCAGGTCTTCTTCCAGATTGCCAAGACCCGCCTGCACGTCTTTCATCTCTTCCTGCACCAAAGCCAGTTGTTCGCCCAACGCTTTCATCTGCTTCTGATTGTCTTCCTGTATCTGATCGATGCGCAGGTTCACAAGTTGCTGCTGCTTGTCCAGCGTATGGGCAGCATAGGCGTACCCGGCATAAGCAAGTCCCGCCCAAACCAGTACAGCCAGTACGATTGGCAATAGAGGCCGCTTGCCTTCTGTTTGGGAGGGAAACAATGCCTGAAACAGGCTGCCTCGTTTGCGTCTGTTCGCCTGCTTCCCGTTTGCCGGGAGTGGCAGAGTAGTAGACGAAGTCGATGACGCTCCCATGTATTTGTCGTTCATCGGCTCCCTCCTCCTTTCTGTGACATAGAGTGAGGTTTTATTATATCATAGTTTATTTTTCGGCAAGGCTTTTGCGAAAATAGTGGAAATTTTGCTCGAAAAAAAGAAGATACCGCCGCTTCGTGCCCTTGACGGTATCTTCCAAGGCTATTTCCCCAGGCTCCACTCGCTTTGCAGCGTGCGGTGCAGCCGCTGCAAAAACAGAATCGGCTCTTCCTGCCGCGCCTGTTCCTCGCTGTATTCCAGCTTTTTTTGCAACAGGCGGGCGATTTCTCCCGCCAACTCAAGCTTTTTGGCTTCCGCCAGCGAGGACTGCCGCGCGATAAAAGTCGAAAGCAACTGCCAGTCCTCGCGGGTGAACGCCTGCTTTTGCTGCTCGCTCAAAGCAAGCGGCTCTGCCAGTGCCGCTCCCTGTTTTTTCGCCTTTCTGTTCTGGAACAGAGCGGTGCGGCCCCCGCCTTCGACTACGACGATCGTTCCTGCGACGAGGTCGCCGATGCGCTTGTCGCGAGGATGAAAAAAAGAGACGAGCGCTCCCAAAAAGTAGCCGGACGGGAGAGTGTCCACGATGCGGAACAGATTGCGGATCGTGGAGGACAAAAACGTCGCCGGCTGACCGTTGTCGCGGATGACGCGAATCCCCATCCACTTTTTCCCGACGGTCTGACCCGACCAGAGCGCTTCCAGCAGCAAAAAGTAGCCGAAGTTGAGCACGAAGAGCAGGAGGATGACAACGGCGATGGCATAGCCGTCACTATCCAGGAAAAAAATATCTTCTTTCCCAAATAAAACTATACCGATTACAATAAATACAGTAAGATTAACCAGGAGCAAAATGACGCTGTCGATCAACTGGGCAGCGGCCCGACTGCCCAATCCCGCTGTCTGGAACCGCAGCATCACATGCTCAGGGGTGACAACGGACGCTTCGCGACCTGCCTGATTCACGGATGGATTTTCATTCATGTCGGTTCGCTTCTCCCTCTCGCAATTCTAGTAGATAAGGAGGCCTTATCCATGGATATCACTTCATTTTGGCACAAGCATAAAGCCTCTTGGGCCGAACTGGAACAACTGGTCGAACGGTTCACCCGGCAAGAGCGGCAGATTACAGCCGCAGACATTGACCGTCTGACCCATTTGTATAAAAAAGCTTCCGCCCATCTGGCGCTCGTCCGCTCGTATCACCCGATGGATGAAATCACGCTCTACCTCAACCAGCTCGTATCCCGCGCCCACAACCTGACGTACAAGCAGCAGTCGGGAAGCTGGCAGCAACTGCGGCACTTTTTCGGCGTCCATCTGATCGGGCTGATGCAAAAGCGGATCGGATTTATCGGCATGGCCGCCCTGCTCTTCATCATTGGCGGCATATCCGGCTTTGCGGCCGTGCTCGCCGACCCGCTCAACCTGTACTACGTGCTGCCCCAAGGCATGGCCGAACAGATTGATCCTTCGCGACTGGGGGAAGGGCACGATGCCATCAACAGCCCTGTCATCTCTACGATGATTATGACCAATAACATGAAAGTAGCCATTCTCGCTTTTGTCAGCGGGATTACATTCGGCCTCGTGCCGATCTACATCCTGCTGTTCAACGGGCTGCTGGTCGGGGCATTGGCCGCTGTCTACTATCAGGCAGACAGCAGCTACGCTTTTTGGGCGTACATCCTCCCGCACGGCGTCATCGAGCTGACGGCGATCTTCATTGCCGGAGGGGCCGGCTTGCACATGGGCTACCGTCTGCTCGTGCCCGGGCGCTACGCCCGCAAGTATCAGTTTTTGGAGGCGGCGAAAGAATCGGCCCAGTTGCTGCTTGCGACCCTGCCGCTGTTGTTCGTGGCGGGAGCCATCGAAGGCTACATCACGCCTTCGACGCTCTCCCTGGAAACGAAGTACCTCGTGGCGGCGGCCACGTTGCTGCTTTTGTGCCTTTGGTATGTTATCGGGCGAAGGCGCCAGGCTCACAATGCCTCTCTCGCCTTTATTTCCAAATAAGCATTTATCACTGTCAGCGTCAACTGATCGGCCGGCACATCGAGCACCTGGATGCCCGCGCCGGTCATTTTTTGTTGAAACGCCCTGCGGTCGAGCTGGAAGCGCTGCGCCACCGATTTGATGTAGGCCAGGCGGCTGTTTTCGACCGGAACCCGCGTCCATTCGTGCAGCAGCGGGTCCGCCTGCGAGAGCAGCAAAAACAGGTGCGAGCGGCGCATTTTCCACAAATAGCTGGCGAGCAAGTCTTCCACCAAGTAATTTTCCATGTCCGAGAACAGCACCATCAGGCTGCGCCGCTTTTGCTGGCGATGCATAAATTCCAGTGCCTTGGCCGGATCGGCCTCGACGAAGTCATGGGACAAATCGTAGGTGGCTTCCAAAATCGTGTGCAAATGTCCCATCCCGCGCCCTGGCGGTATGTACGTCTTGATCTCGTGGGAATAGGCCATAAACGCCACCTGATCTCCCTGGCGCAAAGCGACCGCAGCCAGAGTGAGCGCCGACTCCAGCGACTGATCGAGCCTGCTCTGGTTGTTCAGCTCGACGCCCATCAGCCTGCCGCAATCGACGAGAATCGTAATGACTTTGCCGTGCTCGGGCCGATACTGGTTCGTCATCAGCCGCCGGGAGCGTGCCGACGCCGACCAGTTGATCGTGCGCGGATCGTCGTCCGGGACGTACTCGCGGATCGCGTGGAACTCAGAGCCAGCCTTGGCCCGGCGCAATATTTTTTTGCCGTCGACAATCAGGCTCTCCTGCAACGAGTTCAAATAGCCGCGAACTTGCGACAAATCGGGGTAAATTTTGATCGTCTGCGGAAAGGAAAAGCGGCTCTGGCGGTACCACAAGCCGATTTTGCCGCTCCAGCGCAAATACAGCCAGGCAAATGAATAGTTCCCCCGCTCGCATCCGCGCGTCTGATAGGCGATGCGCGACTCGCCGCTTTCCATCCTGCCCGAGATCGGCCCTGCTTCCGCAAAAGAGTGCGGCAAATCGTCCATGAGCACGTAGGAAACCGTCTGGCCGCTTCTGTTCGTCATTTCTACCTCGACCAAAAACGACTGGCCGATGTCGCTCTGCTCGGGAAGCACGCGGCGCAGCTCCAGGTCTTTGCGCTTGGGCAGCGTCAGCCAGTCGAGCACGCTCGCCACACAGACGAGGCCGTTGTACAGCCAGAAAGCCCCGTACCCGGTGCCCATGAAAAAGCCGATGACGGCAATCGGGGTGCCGAGCAGCAGCAGTACGAGCAGCCGCTTCGTCGGCAAAACGAAGCGATCTGCCAAAAAATCAGCGAGGAACCGGAATAGCGGCCAACGTCTCTTCGATGATGTGGTCACTGGTGCCCCCCTCCAATTCTACCTGGGGTGACAGGATGAGACGGTGCCGCAGCGCAGGCCGGGCCACCATTTTCACATCATCCGGCGTCACGTACTCGCGGCCGTCCAAAAGCGCCCAAGCCTTGCTGGCCAAGAGAACCGCAATCCCGGCACGGGAACTTGCCCCGAGCAGAAGTCGTTTCGTTTCCCGCGTCTTGCGAATCAAGGTCGTAATGTACTCAAAAATCGAATCGTCCACGACGACGTCCTGCAATTTGCGCCGCTGCTCCAAAATGTCGTCCAGGCTGCAGATCGGCGCTTGCTTCGCCTCCTGCCCGCCTGTGTGCCGGACGTGCTGGACCAGAATCTGCTTTTCGCTCTCATGCGACGGATACTGCATCGTCAGCTTGAACAAAAAGCGGTCGAGTTGCGCCTCCGGCAGCACGTAAGTTCCTTCGTACTCGACCGGGTTTTGCGTGGCGACGACGAAAAATGGCTCGGGCAACGGGTACGTGACTCCGTGAATCGTCACCTGGCCTTCCTCCATCGCTTCCAGGAGAGCCGCCTGCGTTTTCGGCGGCGTGCGGTTGATCTCGTCCGCCAGCAGCAAATTCGCGAATACAGGGCCTTTGATCGTCTCAAAGCGGTTGTCCTGCATGTTGAAAACGACATGGCCGATAATATCCGAAGGCATCATGTCAGGCGTAAACTGGATGCGCCTGCTCTCTCCCCCGATCAGCCCCGACAAGGTGCGGACCATTTTGGTCTTTCCGATCCCTGGCACTCCCTCCAGCAGTACGTGACCGCCAGCGAGCAAGGCGGCCACGAGCAGCCGAATGTTTTGCCGCTGTCCGACCAGTTCTTTTTCCATCTGTTGCAACAATTGCTCCACGATTGTTATGTCACTCCTTCATCAGTTGCGTAATGATCTCATCCAGCAAAAGACTGTCTGCCAAAAGCCGCTTCGCCGAATATCCGGTTCCGCTGCGTGCTTGCTCCAGCCGATCCAGCAGCTCGGCAAGCCTGGTGACTGCCTGCTCGCTCCAGCGTAGCCGGGCACAGCGCAAAATCTCGGCGCGGTCCGCTTTTTGGTGAACGCCCCAGCGATCGTGCATCAGTTGGCGCATATACGCTTCCCTATGCGCCAGCGCGTCACGCGCAAGTCCCCGGCGCTCATACCAGCTCGACACGGCTAAAAGCGTCTCGTCCCCCCGGCGAACCGTCCACTCGCGCAATGTGTAGACAGGGCCAAACCGCTTCCCTTTCCACCAGACGAACAAAAGCAGCACGACGGCCAACTGGACGAGCGCTGCCACCAGCCAGCCGGGATAGATCGCCAAAAGCCCTGGCTTCTCCTGCAGCCCGTGATGGTATTCGTCCACCCAGATCGCGGACCAGTTTTTTTGCAAATGCGGCCACACCGCCTCGAAGTGAGACAGCTCGCCAATTTTTCGATTCGTCAACCAATCCGGGACCAAAAAGTACGAGATGCTTCCGGCTCCTACCTGGACTTTTCCCGCAAGGATTCCTTGGTCGTCGTAAAAAAGCGGCTCCAGCCCCTCCGCCTCTTTCCATCTGGCCTGTGTTTTTGCCTGGCCCAGCAGCCCTTCAGCGAGCAACTGCCCCTGCACATTTCGTTCCTGGTTGCCCTTCTCTTCCATATACTTCGCTTCAAGCGGCAAGCCGGCCCACAAGATCGGCCGCTCGGAGAAAACAAACAGGTCGTTTCCGCCGCTGGCCCATGCGAGCAAGTCATCCTGCTCGTTCGCGCTCAGGTTGTCCGGCTCGACGACAAGCAGCGCCTGGCCCGCTGGCTTCGGCAGCAAATGCATCGGCTGCCGCCACTCCTTAACCTGGCTGCCTTTTTCCTCCAGCAGAAGCAGCACCGCCTTGATTCCGTCCGGCTGTGCCGACGATGCCAGATAAGGAGGCAGTTTCGTGGCTACAGGCTTGACGATAAACCATCCGACGACGACGAGCAGCACGATCGCCACGCTGATGCCCACGCGATACGTTCTCAGGCTATTCATGCTGTCCCTCCCCGTCCAAAATCTGCGCAAGCTCGCGGATGCGCTCCAGATAGTCTGCTTTGTCCACAGCTACCTGCCCGTACCAAGCTTGCTCGAACGCCCGGGCATAGCGGCGAAACAGCGCCTTCGCCTCCGGGTGGTTGGCCTCGATTTCGTCTGCGTACTCCCAGTTCGTCTTCCACTGTTCAATGCGAATCCACGACTGTTTTTGCATGTAGACGAGCAACGCCAAAAACAAGGAACGTTCGCCCTCACGCCATTCTCCGCGATCGGCACACTCCTGTGCCTCCCGCAAGTAATCGGCATGAGAGCGGATTTTTTCACCGTGGACAAACAGGGACGCCTTCCGCTTTTGCTCCCATACCATTCGGCGGAACAGCCAGAAAATGACCATCACCAGCAAAAGCGCCGCGACGACCAGCACGACCGTCGATGCCGTCGTCGCCGCACCCGAAGGAATGTCCGACCACGAAAACAGCCTGGCAAGCCATTCGAGCAAAAAATCGCTCACTCGCGCAAGCCAGCTCTCCCCTTCCGTGTGCAGGGCTTGAAATTCGTCGCGCTGCAAAATTTCCTGCAAATGCTCCTTGTCGGCTGCCCAAGGATTTGTGCTATTCATGCGCTGCTCCCGGCTCCTGTGTAGAAGGACGGTCTGCTGCCTGCTCCAACTGCCTGTTCATCAGTTCCTGCAGGTCTGTTCCATCTTTTCGGACGCGCAAGTCGAAGTAAGCGAGCGCATAAACAATCGCGATCCACGGCATCAGCAGGCAACTCAACACGACCATGATGATCTGCGAAATGATCGACGTCCCCAAAATTCCCATGATGGCCACCTGGATGCCGCCGGAAAAGATCGAATACAGAAGGCTCAAAACAATGAAAATCGCAAATAGCCTCCAAAAATTTCCTTTTGTCAAATGCCAGCTTTTCCCGATGCCGACGCCGCCCTTTTCAAACAGGACAAGCGGCAAGTAAAAGCTCCATCTGAGCAGGAAGTAGCCCGGCACTAGAAGCATGCCGATCAAAAACAAAATGTAGCCAAACAAAAAGACAATGATGAAGAGGAACGGATTGAACTCGCTTCCCGAGTCAAAAAACGTGTCAATCGAATTGCCGGTAGCCATCACGAACAAAAAGCCGATGAACAAAAACACGAGGGCAAACCCGAACGTCACCGCGAGTATGAGCAGTCCGTAGACGAGGGTGCTTCCGACAAGCGGCCAAAAGCGTCCCAATGCGCCTTTCAGCGCGGCCTTCAAATCAACCGTTTGCTGCTCCCATACAGATTTCGTCAGCAAGGTGGCGCCCGCAATCAACTGCGGATAGGCCACGACCATCGTCAGAGGCGCGACCAAAAACACATACAGCAAGAGCAGGCCGACGTTTTGGGTGACCATCTCTTCCTGCCCTCCAAACTTTTCCCCCATCGATTCCCAAAATTCCAGTCCTTCGGTATCTTGCATGAGTAGCGGCACACTGCTAAGGTCGACCAGGAGTAGCTGTTGTAAAAGCAAAAACGGGCCAAACCAAATAAGAGCCAGAAAAAAGTACGCCCCAAAATGCTGGCGATATACGTTAAAGCTTTTGTCCAATAGCTTCCCCACTCCCATTGGGGTCATTGGCATTTGATTCATGGTGAAACCTCCATCTCTCTTTTTGAGATTACCTGAATAGTATACACGATTTTCCATTTGTTTTTAAAAATTTCCGCTAAATTCCCTAATCATTTCCTGCCTGATTTTTCTTGGCAAGGGTATTTGTCTATTTCTCTCCGTTCCGCGCTGAATATGATAAAGCATGACAGTAGGAGGTGCATTGTCTTGGGATCTGCGAAAAAGAAGACACGGGCGAAGTCAGTCTCCCGCAGCAGACGCCGCTCGTCTGGCCAGGCGACCAGGCGCTTGCTCGACAGGCTGAACCGGGTCGTCCGCCTCCATGTGCGCGCCCCGAATGTAAAAGTCACCACGCCCGCTCCCCACGTGTCTGTCACGAGCGCCACGCCCACCGTCCAGGTCGAGGCGCCGATCGTCCAGTTTGAAGCACCGAAACCGCTCGTCATCCCCGCCCCGATTGTCAACGTGGACGTAGAAGCAGAAGACACGCCCGAGCAGGAAAGCGTGGAAGGGCTGCGAAAAGAGCTGTACAAATGCATGAGGCAAAACAGGACAGTCGAAGTCATTCTCACTTCCGATTGGGGACCAGGCAGCCGCCCTTACCGGGTGGGGCAGCTCACAAGAGTCGACGACGGCATCATCGAGCTGAAGCTTGGCGGAAGCTACGGCAGTTGTATTCTCATCCCGCTCAACCGCATTGCCGCCATCATTCCCGACGCCCCTCCGCCGGAAGCAGCCGCCCCCACAGACGAAGCGGAAGAGACCGCGCCCGTCACCCTGAAAGTAATCGAAGGTTCAGCCAAAGTACTTTGATTTCTTCGCCTCGCTTCGTCCTCCCACTCCTGCTTGGTTTTCACCATGCGCCAAAAGACATTGGCGCTTCCGCTTAAAAAGCCGGGAGTGGGGGAGCCGCTTTTTTCCGTCTTTGCTTGCACAGCTTTTGGACAAGCTTGTGGCGAGCTTGTGCGCCTGCCTGCCGCAGGCTTGTCCCTTTCTCCCCCGCAAGAAAAACGGACCAAACACCCACTTCTCCCCTCTCTCTCGAAAAAAGTGGGTATTTGCGTCCTGTCAGCTCACGCTACAAGTTCCTCCATACGTCCAGCACTTCCCGGGCCACGCGCTCCCACGTAAACCGCTGTTCCGCCAACTGTCGGCCGCTGTTCCCCATTCTGCGCTGCAGGTCGCGGCTGGACAGAAGCTGCTTCAGTTGAGTGGCAAAAGACTGCGGGTTTTCCGGCTCTTCGACGAGCAGGCCGTTTCCGCCGATAATCACTTCCGCATTGCCCCCGCGTTTTGTCGTCACAAACGGCAGCCCTGCAGCCATCGCTTCGTAGTGGACGCGGGCGAGCGGCTCCTCCCATTGCGAAGGACAGACAAAGATATCGCCTGCCCAAAACCAGTGGTGGATGTTCTCTGCTGCCACATAGCCTGTCGTGATGACAGGAATCGGCGAACGATCCGCCAGCGCGCGCACATAGGCGACATAGTCGCTGATTTTATCGACGCCGTACCAGGAGCCTCCGACCAGCACAAGCGCGATGTCGGATTTGTAGGCCGAAAGCTCGTTCATCGCCCGCACGAGGATGTCCGCCCCTTTTTTCGGGGTCAGTCTGCCGACGAACAAAATGACCTGCCTGTTCCCGATGTTGTGGGCAGCCCGCAGCTCCTGGCGAATTTTTCGTGCAGCCTGCGAGCTCTCCCACGGGACGAACGTCTGTAGATCGACACCGGAATAGATCGTGCGCAGTTTCCCTTGCGTTTCCGGGTAGAGCGACGCAAGGACGCGTCCTACATAATCGCTGATCGTGATGATCGTCGACGTGTTGGCGATGGCGCTCGCCGCTTCCGCCGGGGGAATTTTCGCCGCATCGAACATGTCGTTGTGCATGCTCAGTACGATCCGTGCGTTCGGGCATACTTCGCGAATCAAGGGAACCAGCCGCGGTCGGTTGAACACGTGAATCACATCGTATGCATTCGCTCGCAAAAACGCGAGAACTTCCTGGGCGTAGATTTCGAAGACACCGTGTCCATTCACACGCGCATAGCGAACATTTCGCACACGTTCGTCCATGGCGAGCGTTGGGTCCGACGTCCCTAAAATGGTAAGGTCGTGATGCTTCCCGAGCGTATCCGCGATCCCGGCTATATACGTCTGGATGGCACCGCCCCGCACCGGGGGAACGGGCAGCTTTTCCGTACAGATCATGACTACCTTCATCCGAATTCTCCTTTCCTGACACTACTCATCGCATGCTTCTGCCTGTTTTTTTTGCTTTCACCGCGCGCGGCTTCTTTGCCTGATTACTGGTCAATTTGCGGCTTGGAGCTGCTGCCTTTTTGTAAGGATGCTTGACGGCTGCATGCTGAGTGCCTCGGGGAGAACTGGACCGTTTTGCAAGTTGGGTTCCTGTTTTTGCTTTTTCGTTCGACTTGCCAGTCTTTTTGAGCGCTTTTCCTGCGGGCAGCTTGGCGCTTGCTTTTTTGGCGACCGAACTTTTGTTCAGAACGGTTTTCTTGCCCGTTTTGCTTGCTGTTTTTACCGAGCCGGTTGACGCTGCCTTTTTCTTCACTGGCTTGCTCCCGGCTTTTTTCACAGTAGCTACTATCGGCTTCAGGCGCTCGCTCTGCCTGCTCGCTGACGTCGTTGTCTCTGCGAAAGGCAGCTCGGGATTAGGGAAGAGCACGACATCTGGCGGCTTTTTCGCGGCCACAGCAGTTCGAACAGGCTTACTTTCTTTTTCGGGGAGACGAATAAGCTTTCCGGGTTCCACATCGACTGGCTTGCTCTCACCTTTTGCCGCCGGATTTGGCGAAGCGAGCTGCCAGTTTGCCTGATCTGATGCACTCGCAGGCGCTTGGCGCACGGTCGTGGCCGGGACGGCAGCCTGGGTGTAATCGCCGGGCTGGTACTGGCTGATGTCTTTCGCCAGCTCCGCCAATGCCTGGTCTTTTGTCTGGTCGGTGGAGAGGATTCGCTGCAGGATGGCCTCTGCTTCCGTGTTCAAGAACGTGACAGGATCGTAAAACATTTCCTTCAGATGCTTGTAAAATTCATTTGGCGCCGCCAGGTCGATCAAAAGCACCTCAAATGACTCCCGATCGAGCGGGTTAGCCCGGTGATACGCCTCGATCATTCCTCTCATCCACGTCAAATCCCAGACACCCATGTCGTCCATTGTGCTTGTAATCAGCTTGCGCAGGTCGCGGAACGGCAAATCGTAAGCCACACCGTCCAGGTCGATGACCCAAAGCCCGCCTGGTCCATTCTGTCCATTGGACCAGCCATAGTCCTGATGAACTACCCCCCAGTGCGGTTCACCCATCTGCACCATTCTTGGATAGGCAGATGCCTTCAGACGCTCCAGCGCATCCAATGCTTGTCGCTCATACTTGTCTACGACAGATAAAATCGAGTTGCTTGCGGTCGTCTCCCCATAGGCTTTTGCCATCTCACGCATCCAGCCGATTTTTTTGGCAATCTTTTGATAGTAGTTGGGCCAACGGTACAGGCGGGAAGAATTTTTCGCCCCTTGTGGCGGCACGTATCCTTTCGAATGTCGATGAAATTCTCCCAGGCCGAAGCACAGCTCCTGCGCTCCTGCCAAGTCTACTTTGGTCGCTTGCGTAAGGGCAATCCAGTCCGTGACAATCCACAGCTTTCCGCCCTTTTCCACGAAGAGCTTTCCGTCTCTGGCCGGAATGAGCGCGGGAACTCTGGCCCCCTGTCTGACGACGTATTCCTGCAAGCCAACACTGTAAAGACTCCGCTCCGGTGTGCGGTGCAGCACTTTCAGACTGCGCGGCCCTTTGTCTGTCTCGATCCGCCAGATCGCGCCGCCTTTGTCCGGCTTCGAGGTAATCAGCGTCTTGCTGCTGACGGACATCTCGTATTCTTTCATGACGAGCTCCGCGATCGCATCGACTTCCGGAGGTACTTGCATATCCCAGTCGACAGGCGCAGGTTGGCCGTCGTCCCGGGTGTCCCATGGCTTGATGACGTATTGTTCCATTTCCTTCCCCCCCCCCATGTTCCTTGTTAAAGCGCTCACCTTCTTCCTAAAATATTCATGCGCGCAGGTTGACGAAACGGACAAATACCCTTGGGAACTTGCCAATTCCACGCGCGAAAAAGCGGCCGGACCTGCGCACAAAGGACGCAAGTCGGGCCGCTTTAGCCGATCATCAATATTTCCCGGATGTCCTCTTCGCTCATGGAGGAGATCGCTTCCTCGCCTGGCGCTATGACTTCCTCAATCAAATGCTTTTTCTTTTGCTGAAGCTCGTACATTTTTTCCTCTACCGTCCCCTGCGCGACCAGCCGAATGACCTGGACGACGTTTTTTTGCCCGATGCGGTGCGCCCTGTCCGCCGCCTGCTCCTCTACAGCCGGATTCCACCACAGATCGTACAAAATGACGGTGTCGGCTCCGGTCAGGTTCAAGCCTGTTCCCCCGGCTTTTAAAGACAGGAGAAACAAGTCGCCCTCTCCGTCGTTAAATCGGTTGCACAACTCGATGCGCCGGGCGGCTGGCGTGTTGCCGTCCAGGTAAAAAAACGGGACGCCGTAAGCCCCAAGCTCTCGTCCGATGATCGAAAGCATTTCCGTAAATTGCGAGAACAAAAGCACCCTCCGCCCCGCGCTCCGGCATTCCTCCAGCACTTCCAGCAGTTGCTCGAATTTGGCCGAGCTGCCTTCGTAGCCTTCCACGAACAGGCCAGGATGGCAGCAAAGCTGGCGAAGCCGGGTCAAGCCGGCCAATATTTTGATCCGGTTTTTGTCAAAGGTGCGCTCGTGCAAATGTTTGGCGGCCTCCTGCTGCAACTGCGCCAAGTACGCGATGTACAGCTTTTTTTGCTCCGGCAAAAGCTCGGTGGCTTGCAGCGATTCGATTTTTTCCGGCAGCTCACGCAGCACCTCGGTTTTCAGCCTGCGCAAAAGGAACGGCCGCGCACGCCTGGCGATGGCGTCTCGGGGCAAATCCTGAAATTCCTTGCGCCCGGGAAACAGTTGTGGAAACACAACGTCGAAGATCGACCACAGTTCCTCCAGCCTGTTTTCGATCGGCGTCCCCGTCAAGGCAAAGCGGTGCTTGGCAAAAATGCGCTTCACGACCTGCGCCGTCTGTGTCGCATAGTTTTTGAACGCCTGCGCCTCGTCCAGAATCAGCGTATGGAACGTGCGCTGGGCGTACTCCGTGTAATCTCTGCGCAGCAGCGGATAAGACGTAATCCACACATCGGCATCTTCCGCTTCCTTTCGCGCCTGGTTCCGTTCTTCCTTGCTGCCGTCCACGACGCGCACGCTCAGCTCAGGAGCAAACTTGTGCAGCTCGTTGCGCCAGTTGTACAAAAGCGACGCAGGCGAGACGATCAGCACCGGCTGCTTTTCACGGCGAATGTCCGGCAGCTTGGCGAGGATGTACGCGATGCTTTGCACCGTTTTGCCAAGGCCCATATCGTCCGCCAAAATGCCGCCGAAGCCGTAGTGGGCGAGCGTCATCAGCCACTGGAAGCCGAACTTCTGGTAATCGCGGAGCACAGGCTGCATCGTGTCCGGAACGTGGAAGTCGAGATTGTCCGGGTTGCGCATATTTTCCAAAAAGCTCCGCAACGCCTTGCCCAACTGCACCGTCTTGCCCGGCTGGGACGAATCGAGCAAGCGCAAGCCGCGAAAGGCCGGGAGCGCAAAGCCGTTCCCGATCCATTCCGCCTGGCGAATCCCCAGCTCATCCAGGAACCGGTTGATCTGTTCAAATTCTTTTGTATCAAGCGGCAGCAGCGCTCCTGTCGGCAAGCGGTAATATTTGCGCTTTTCCTCCAGCGCCTGCAGCAGTTGTTTGATTTCGGAGGGCGGAAAGCCTTCGATATCGAAGCGAACCTCCAGCCAGTTCGTCCGCTCGTTCACATCGGCTTTCACTTTGGGCGGCGCGTGCAAGGAGTGCAGCCGCAGCTTGACCCCCGTCGTCGCATACACCTTGCACCATTTTTCCAGCTCGGAGACGGTCTGGTGCAAAAACTCGAACTCGGCTTCCTCGTCTTCAAGGTAATACCCCTCTTCGGTCCGGGTGAACGCGCTGTTGTCCATCAGCTCCAAAATGCGCTGCTCCCGCTCGCCGTCGCGCAGCAAAATCTGATCGTTGCGGCGCTGTTGCCCATTCGTCTCTTTTGCCAGCGGATTGATGACGATGTCGCCATACTGAAACTCCAGCCCGGCCAACAGCCGCTCCCGTACCCGGTCCAAATAGAGCCGCGCCTGCAGTTGCGTCTGGACGATCCGATCGGCGACCGCCTGCGCGATCTGCACGCTGCCCAGCTTCATCAGCCCAGGGACGACCCTGGTCATGAACGACTCCATTTTCTCCTGCGGAACCGCGATGTCCTCGCGCTGATGCGCCTCCAGCATCTGCTTGAGCTGCGCGAGACTTTTGCACGCGTCAGCGGACTGCCGCATCCAGACGCCGCCGTGCAGGACAAACCCGTACGCCTCCAGCACGGTCAGCTCGGCAAGCCCGTCCACTGTCAGCCGATACTCGTTTTCGCGCTCCCCCGCATCGAAGGCGAACTGCAGCGGCACCTTTCCCGTCTGCGCCTGAAACTGCTCATACGTGCGCTCGCCCTGCTGGACGCGCACACCGGGAGCCTGCCCGAGCAAATCGAACAGCTTGTCCCAGGCAAACGGCGGCAAAATCAACGTGCGCTCCGTCCCCACCGGCTTTGGCTCCTGATAGCCGTAGCCAGCCGTCTCCCGATACAGCTTTTCATGCTGGAACACGCGGATCAGCTCCTGGAGAATCGCCTCCTGCTCGGGCAAAAAGCGGTGGCTTTCCGGGTCGTAAGTAAAATGCGCGGAAAAGACGGTCGGCTGCCTGCTCTCCAGCCGCTTCAAAAACTCGCGAATGTTTTTTACGACGTACAGCCGCTTCGGCCCCAGCTTCAGTTCAAGTCCGATTACCGATTTGCGAAAGCCATACGGTATCACTTTGCAAATGATTTCCAGCTCCAGCAACGCTCGCTGGTCGAACAGCGCTTTTCGCGTGCCTATGCTGTGCGGACGCGGCTTGCCGAACAGATCGAAAATGCCCTGCGTCAGTTGCGCTTCGCTTGCGGCGGAGCCGTCCGCACCCGGTAAACGCGTCCCCCGGCTCGCCTGTGGCGCCAAATCGTCCGCTGACAGATCGCGCATTGCCAAAAGAGCCGCCGCGATATGCTGGCAGTATTGTTCATACGAATGCAGCGTCGGACAGCTACACGCCGCCACGAGCCCTGCCTCATCCAGTTCGAGCATCACCCGATAGTCGTGGCTGCCCGCCCGCACGGTGGCCCGGACGCGGGCAGGCTCGGGCTGGAAGTGGTCGATGCTCACTTTTTGCGAGCGGTAAAACGCTTTTCCCCGTTCAAAGGAGAGTCGGCCACACCATTCTTTTATCATTTGCTGGCTGATTGAAAAGCTCATTGCCCCTACCTGCCTCATCTTCGTAAAATATGTTTCATGATAGCAGATTTGGAAAGCAAAAAGATACGCCTTGGCGAGAGGCCACTGTCACACAGACACGGCTTGACATCGCCCAGTTGCCTAAAATTACGGAGCCGTTGAATCTGCTCCAAGAAACCGTCGAAGATGACGTGGAGCAATTGCGAATTTCAGAAGATCAGGACGCGCGAGTTGGCCACAAAAGTGCGGATTCCTCGTTCTTTGGATACAAGACACATCTCGCCTTGACCGAGGAACGGATCATAACGGCGGCCGTGGTTACGACAGGAGAAAAAAGCGACGGCAAGCAACTCCAGGCACTCATTGAGAAAAGCAAGGCAGCGGGCATGAACGTGAATTGAAGCCAAGAATAGCGAACTCAAGCATAGGCACGGGTATGATGTAGCTACATCCTCGGGCTTGTTAGGTATGGAGCTGCAAGGCGCTATGGCGATATTCGCGGTTAATCTCAAGCGTATACTGAAATTGGCGGACTAAAAAAAGGGAAATGCAGTAACAAAAAAGCGACACCTGCCAGGAAAAACGGAACAGGTGTCGCTTATTTTTTTACAAAAATCTCAGATCACCGGCAAAACCTAAGTTCTTCAGTGGCCTCCTTGGCGAGCGTATCTTTTTTTCGTATTTAGCAAGAAATCAGTCTTCGTCCTCTTCATCGTCGTCGTCTTCCAGGACCGGGTCCTGATTTTTGGAGAAGATCCACTTTTTCTTGGTGCCGTCCTCGTACTCTACCTTGACTTCGATCTCTTCAATATATTCGTCCTCACCAACAGCGTCACGCAAATACCTCAACCAATCCATGACTACACCTCCTGGTAACGGATGATGACATGCCTGTCGTCAGCGGCTTTTCCGTCGACATTGATACTATATGACAAACGTCTTTTGCCTGGCATGGTTCACTGTCCCTTTCCGCCGCGCAAGTTTTACCCAACTTGCCGTCCCCGTTTCCCGCCCTGCTCGTTACATATTTGCAAGGGGACTGGACAAACTTTGGATGGAAACGTCCGTGCTACCGTCATGACTTGGGATAGGAAAGGAGTGCCAGAATGATGAAACCACGCTACAAAAAGCTGCTTCACGTTGGCGCCATTCTGCTTTTGGCGTTCACCCTGCCGCTGCATGCGGCTGTCGCCCATCAGGACCATCCATACCATTTCGGCTTCAAAAAAAGCAAGAATGGACAGCTTCCTTCGATCAACGAAGAAGGCTTCAAAAGCATTGTAGATCGGCACGGCGCTGTTTTTTTGGGAGACACGTCGAAAAAAGAGCTGTATTTGACATTTGACAACGGGTATGAAAACGGCTTTACCCCGGCGATCCTGGACACGCTGCAAGCGAAAAAAGTGCCCGCGATTTTTTTTGTGACGGGCCATTACGTCAAGGAACAGCCTGAACTGTTGAAGCGGATGACGCAAGAAGGCCATCTCATCGGCAACCACTCCTGGAGCCATCCGGACATGACGACCGTGTCCAACGAAAAAATCAAGGAGGAGCTGACACGGGTCAGCGAGGCAGTCGCCAAAGTGACCGGACAGGCGAACATGCGTTACCTGCGTCCGCCCAGAGGCATTTTCAGCGACCGCACACTCGCCGTCAGCAAGGAGCTGGGCTATACGAACGTATTTTGGTCGATCGCCTACAAGGACTGGGATACAAAAGTGCAGCGCGGGGCGAAGTACGCATTTGACAGCGTCATGAGCCAGTTGCATCCGGGAGCCGTGATTCTCTTGCACTCTGTTTCCAAGGACAACGCAGATGCGCTCGGGTCCATCATCGACGAGGCCCGCAAGCGCGGCTACGAATTTAAAAGCCTGGACCAGTTGCCGCAAAAGCAGGCTGGCACTCCGTAAGCTTTGACAAAGGGCGGGTCGCAAGCTCTCCCGCGAAACAATTGTGTGTCGACTAGAAAACTTGGCTGTGCCAAGCGATTGGCGCAGCTTTAGTTGCCTTTATACTGGACAACAATCTTATCCATTCTTATCTGTACAAAAAAACTCCCGCTGCCTCGTCAGTTTCAGACAAGGGCGGGAGTTTTTGCACACATTCCGTTTTACGATTATTCGCGATCCAACAGGGAAGCGCCAGCAATACCCGGATGAGTCATCTCGAACGGATCGAGAATCAGGTCCAGCTCTTCTTCCGTCAGGACGTTGTACTGCAAGCACAGCTCGCGCACCGATTTTCCGGTCAAAATCGCTTCGCGCGCAATGCGGGCAGCCGTTTCATAGCCGAGATGCGGGTTGACAGCTGTGATGACGCCTACGCTTTTTTCTACGTATTCTTTCATCCGCTCGCGGTTTGCCTCGATTCCTTCCAGGCAATAGCGCGTAAAGGCGCGGAATGCGTTGTCCATGATGCTGATCGACTGCAGCAGGTTGAAGACCAGCACCGGCTCCATTACGTTCAGCTCCAGTTGACCTGCTTCGGAAGCGAGGCAAATGGTGTGGTCGTTTCCGATTACCTGGAATGCCACCTGGTTAATGACCTCTGCCATGACCGGATTGACTTTGCCCGGCATGATCGAAGAGCCTGGCTGGCGCGCTGGCAGCGAAATCTCGCCCAGTCCCGCACGCGGTCCGGATGCCATCAGACGCAGGTCGTTGGCGATTTTGGACATGTTCATCATGCATACTTTCAGCGCTGCGGATACTTCTGTGTACGCGTCCGTGTTTTGCGTAGCGTCTACGAGATGCTCCGCCCCGACGAGCGGGAAGCCGCTGATTTCCGCCAGATGCTTGACCACGGTGGTAATGTAGCGCGGGTCGGCGTTCAGGCCTGTCCCGACAGCAGTCGCCCCCATGTTCACTTCGTACAGGTGCTGGCGGGATTGCTTGATCCGCTTGATATCGCGCTCCAGCACGCGACGATACGCTTCGAACTCCTGGCCGAGACGGATCGGAACGGCATCCTGCAAATGCGTGCGCCCCATCTTGATGACGTCATCGAACTCTTTTGCTTTTTGGCCAAAAGCGTCATGCATTGTCTCCATGGTCACGAGCAGCTTTTCCAGCAAATCGAGCGTCGCGATGTGGATCGCCGTCGGGAAAGCGTCGTTGGTCGACTGCGACATGTTGACGTGTGTATTTGGACTGAGATGGAAGTAATCTCCTTTTTTCTCTCCGATAAGCTCCAGACCGCGGTTGGCGATCACTTCGTTCGCATTCATGTTAATGGATGTTCCCGCACCGCCCTGAATGGGGTCCACGATGAATTGATCGTGCCATTTTCCGTCAATGATCTCCTGCGCGGCTGCCACAATCGCATTGCCGAGTCGCGGATTCAGACGGGAAACCTCCATGTTCGCAAGGGCCGCCGCTTTTTTGACCATTGCCATTGCGATAATCAGGGAAGAATGAAGACGATACCCGGTAATCGGGAAGTTTTCTGTCGCCCGCATCGTTTGCACGCCATAGTAGGCATCTACGGGAATTTCCTTTTCACCGAGAAAGTCTTTTTCCGTGCGAAATGTTTGTTGTACCATTCTTATCAGACCAGCTTTCTAGGAATAGTGGTTACTGCTACCTCCCCATTTTAGCACAGATTCGAAGTGGTATGACCAGTAGTTTGTAACACCGTACGGCTTTTTTACGTCTTACCAAGTGAACAGCTCCACCCACAATCTCGACAGAATCGAGGGATACTATGAAAAAGCTTCTTTTCGTCTTGTTGACAGTCGGTCTGTTGCAAGGCTGCACGAGCGCTCCGCCTGCGCAGGAAAATCCGCCTGTCACGCAGCCGGAAACGCCAGCCCCTGCCCAGCCGCAGACTCCGGCAGAACAGCCGCCTGCCGAGCAGCCGGAAACGAAAGAAACCGTCTATGCCAATGATATTTTTCGCAATGTCACCGTGAAAAAAACAGGGGAGGATACATTTGAAGTAAAAGGGCAGGCGCAAGTGTTCGAAGCCGTCGTCAACTACGTCGTGGAAGACGGGCACAACGAGCTGACGGAAGGCTTTTTCCAAACCTCTGCCGGAGCTCCGGAATGGGGCGACTTCACGCAAACCGTGAAGGTGAAAAAAGCCGAACCGAACAGCACGCTCATGCTGATCCTGTTTGAAGTGAGCGCGAAGGACGGCAGCCGCCGGATGGAGCTAATCATTCCGTTGCCAGAGGAATAGACGCTTCGCCGACGCGAGATTTTTTTCCAGTTTTTTCATTCCCTCTCTTCCATGTTCATGCCTGTCCGTTATAATGAGAGAGATTCATGATACGTGGGGAGGATGACTGTCGGATGAAGAAAACTGCCTTGCTCGTCGTCGATGTACAAAACTTGCTCGTAGAACACTGCTACCAGGGACAACAAATCGTCGAGCGGATCAAACGCCTGATCGCGGAGGCGAGAGAACGCGAACTTCCCGTTATCTACGTGCAGCATCATGAAGCGGATGAACTGGTTTTCGGATCGCCAGGCTGGGAAATTCCCGCTTCCATCAAGCCGGAAGAAACCGATCCGGTGGTTCACAAAACAGCGCCAGACTCTTTTCTACGAAACAGGCCTGCACGACAAGCTCCAATCGATGTCCATTGAAAAGCTGATCGTCGTTGGCTTTCAAACCGACTACTGTGTGGATACGACGTGCAGAAGCGCCATTTCTTTGAACTACGATGTGACACTCGTCAGCGATTGCCACTCCACCGTAGACTCCCCCGCCCTCAAGGCAGCCGACATCATCGCCCATCACAATACGACTTTGCACGGCTTTGGCACCCCGCAGCATACCATTAGGGGCAAAGATTCCGCATCGGTTTGGGAAGCGTAGCTTTTTTGGCCACGAAAAAAACCATTGGGGCGATGACTCCAATGGTTTTTTCGAAAAATCATAACCCTCTCGCTTGGAGAGGGTCATGATGCGTCAGACTTCTATCTATAGTGTGTGGCAACATGCTGACTTGCGTCGTGCTGCTACTTTTGCTCGCTTTGTTCTTCCTTGTAGCAATCCATGCAAAGGGCACCATTGTTCTCGATCTCGTAATCTGTCAAGCGAGCCTGGCAAGATTTGCACTGTTTTTCCGTGAGCACCAAGTTCAAGACTATATCTCCTCTCAATGATGTACGTTAGTCTAGTTACATTATAACCGATGATTGATATCCGCCAAGCAAGCTTGTGTTAAAATTTCGTGAATTCTCTCAATTATACATAGAAGCTTGCGAAAGCCTTTCCGCCAGGCCCCTACAGCTTGCGCCGAACAAACATCCCCCAGGGAGGATCAGATGAACTCGCCTTCTTTTTCGTTGACCATTTCCGGGGAGCCTTTTCAGCCTTTCTCGCTCCCGCACCTGCTGGCTCTCGCGGTTACCCTTGGCCTGCTGCTGCTTTTGTACCTGTTTCGCCGCCAGTTGCAAGCACCTGCGGCCAAGCGCGCCTTTCGGTTTGCTTTGGCTGGCGTGCTGCTCTTGTCCGAGGTGGCTTTTCAACTCTGGCATGTGCTGACGGATAGCTGGTCGGCTGCCTATACGCTGCCTTTGCAACTGTGCAGCGTCACGCTCCTGCTGTCTGTCATCATGCTGCTTGCCAGAAGCTATCGCGTGTACGAGATCGCTTTTTTTGCCGGGATCGGCGGCGCAGCCCAGGCACTGCTTACGCCCGAGTTGTTTTATCCGTTCCCGCACTTTCGCTTTGTGCATTTTTTTGTCGCCCATGCCGGGATTATTCTCGCCTGCCTGTACATGACGTGGGTGGAAGGCTGTCGCCCGACTTTTCGCTCCGTGCTGAAAACGATGGGGTTTCTCAACGCGCTTCTGGTTGTGGCGCTCGTCGCGAACGCCTGGACAGGCGGCAACTATCTCTTCGTCTCGCGCAAGCCGGACAATCCGAGCCTCATCGACTTTTTGGGGCCGTATCCGTGGTACATCCTCTCGCTGGAAGGGGTTGCTGTCGCGCTCTTTTCGCTTTTGTACGTGCCGTTTTGGCGGAAAACGCCCGCCTCCGTCCCTGCCGAGCGGGATTTGTCGTCGTGACCCGCGTCTTTCTACCCTTGCTCGCGCACCCACTCGGTCACGACTTGCAAAAAGCGTTTGGCTGCGGGCGACTGCTTGCTAAACGACGTCGCCGCCACGCCGAGCGAACGGTAATGCTCGCCCGCGAGCGGAATCATGCGGATGTTGGGCGGCAGGCAAAACAGGATCATTTCCGGGAGGATGCTGATGCCCAGCCCGTTTTGCACCATGGCGATAATCGCGTGGTCGTCCCCTACCTCGTACTTGACGCGCGGCTGTAGCTGATACTGCGCAAGCAAGCGCTGAATGTCGTTGTCGCAGCCTTCTTTCGGCATGATGAACGTTTCTTCGGCCAGGCGGCTCACATGCACCCGCTCTTCCTGATAGAGCGGGTGTTCGTCTGTGACGAGCAAGTATAGCTGGTCTTCTTTCAACGGAATCGACTCCAGGTCTTCTGTCGTCGGCAGCGAGACGAAGCCCATGTCCACTTCGCCCGTCTGAATCCAGCTCTCGATTCCGTCGTAGTAGCCTTCGAACAGCTTGACCTCGATGGCGGGATACAAGTCCTGAAACCGTTTGAGGATGCCTGGCAGCCATTGCGTGGATACGCTGGTGAACGTCCCGATCCGCACCGTCCCCACCTCCATGCCATTGATCGCGTACACTTCCTGCTGCATCCGCTCCTGCGCCCGCAACATTTCCCGCATGTACGGCAGCAGCCGCTCGCCGTTGCTCGTCAGGCTGATACCGGAGCGCCCGCGCGTCAGGATCGAGAAACCGAACTCCCGCTCCAGGCTGGCGAGGGCGTGGCTGATGGCGGACTGCGTCAAGCCGAGCATTTCTCCTGCTTTTGTCAGACTCCCCGATTCGATGACGGTGACAAACACTTCGTACTTGCCGAGACTCACGTCGCTTTGCCTCCTTTCTTTTTCATTAAATCCTTTCATGAAAAGCATGATAAACATTCATTTTTCTTATTCAAACAATACTCTTATACTGAGTATGACGCAACGCGATTTCTTCATGGTTAGCCTGTTTCATGCGGGCAAGGAGGCTGGAAATGAAACCGCAAGTAAAAGCCGATCTGGCAATGCTTCTGGTTACCCTTTTTTGGGGATCTTCTTATTTGTTCATGCAAATGGGGCTGAAGGATTTGGAAACCTTCAACCTGATCGCCATCCGCTTCGGCATTGCCTTCGTTCTCGCGGCTGCCATTTTTCACAGGCGGCTGCGCGGCACCAGTCGCAAGACGCTCGGCCACGCCTTTATTCTCGGCACGATTTTGTTCGGCGTGTTTGCCACGGTCACAAACGGCGTCAAATCGACGACCGCTTCGCAAGCCGGATTTTTGGTCAGCCTGACGGTGATCTTCGTCCCGCTGCTGTCCATCCTGCTGCGCAATCGGCCGGAAAAGCGCGTATTTGTCGGCGCCGGACTGGCGATGGTCGGGATCGGCCTGTTGACGCTCAGTTCCGAGTTGCACATCAGCCAGGGGGATTTGCTGTGCATCGCCGGAGCGCTCTGCTACGCGACGCACATCACCGTGACGGGCAGATGGGCTTCGTTTTCGGACACGATTCAACTCGGCATTTACCAGCTCGGTTTTACTGCCTTGCTTGGCCTGCTGTTTTCCTGTTTGTTCGAATCGCCTGCCCTGCCGCATTCCGCAGAAGGCTGGGTCGCCGTGCTCGCTCTCAGCGTCCTGTGCAGTGCGATCGGCTTCGTCGTCCAGACTGTCGCGCAAAAATATACGACGCCGACGCATACCGGGCTGATTTTTTCGCTGGAGCCTGTCTTCGCCGCCCTGTTTGCGTTTTTGTTCGCGGGCGAAATCCTTACCGTGCGCGGGTATATCGGCGCAGCGCTCGTCTTAGTCAGCGTGCTGATTGCCGAAATCGACGTAGTCAAATGGCTGCGGAGCAAGCGGCAGACGAGGCTGTCGGCCTGACGCGTCGTCTGGCGCAACATTGGGCGCATGGGAAAACAGTCAAAAAAACCGGCTCCGTATGCGAAAGCCGGTTTTCTTGTCGTTTGGATGGCGCGACCTGTTTTTCCTATTTGTTGTAGACGACCTTGCCGCCGATGACGGTCATCACGACCTTTGTGTCGAGCAGCTCATCCGGGTCGATGGCAAACAAATCGCGGGAGTAAACCGTCATGTCCGCGTATTTGCCGCGCGACAGCGTTCCTTTTACGTGGTCTTCGTTGGTGACTTGCGCTCCGCCCAGCGTAAACAGATGGAGCGCTTCCTCCATCGTCAGCTTTTCCTGCGGGAGATAGCCGTCGTGCATCTCGCCCGGAGCCTTGCGCGTCACGGCGGCATGGATGCCGAGCAGCGGGTTGATCGGCTCGACTGGCGTGTCGGAGCCTGCCGCGCATATAATCCCTTGTTTCATCATCGTTTTCCAGATGTACGAATGCTGGATGCGTTCCTCTCCCACCCGGTCGATGACCCACGGGAAGTCTCCGGCGAGAAAACGCGGCTGGATGTCGGCGATCCGGTTAGGATGGTTCAGCCGCGCCAGCAAGTCCGGGCGCAAAATCTGCGTGTGAATCAGCCGGTCGCGATAGGCTACAGCCGGGAACTGGTCGAGGCTGTCGAGTACCATTTCCAGCGCCTTGTCGCCAATCGTATGTACGGCAATCGGCATCCCCAGCTCGCGGGCTTGCCGCACCAGCTCGGTCAGCTCCTCCTGCTCGTGCACGGGATAGCCGCTCGTCGTCGGATCGTCCGCATACGGCGCGGACAAGTAAGCGGTTCTGCGGCCCAATGCCCCGTCCGCAAAAATTTTCACCGCGCCAATCTGCACGTGGCTATTGCCGGAGCCTGCCGTCATGTTCAAATCACGCAGTTCGTGCATGTGCGGGTAGTAGACCAGCAAATGGCTGCGCAGTCCAAGCCCCTCCCCGTTGACCAGCTCGTCGTACAGCCGGTACGTTTGCGCCAGCCCGTTCAGCTCGCGCAAGTCTTCGGTATGCGCCCCTGTCAGGCCGTGCTCCATCGCGTAGCGAATCGAGCTGCGCAAGCTGTTTTTCAGCGTCTCGTAGCCAGGCTTGGGGATGTGCTTCGTAATCAGGTTGGACGCCGTCTCCAAGAGCATGCCTGTCGGTTTTCCTGTGGCCGAATCGCGCACGATCACGCCCCCGGCCGGAACCTCGATGTCCGGGTGGTAGCCGCACAGCTCCAATGCCCGGGAATTGACCAGGTTCGCATGTCCACAAATGCGCGGCAAGAAAATCGGGCAATGCGGCGCTACTGCGTCCAGCTCCTCGATCGTCGGGATGCCGCCGCCGTCGACAAACAGGTTCTCATCCCAGCCAAAGCCTTGTACCCATTCGTTCGCGGCAGTTTGCTCCGCCTTTTGTCTGATGAGGGACAACATCTCGTCCTTGGAGCACGCTGTCCGCAAATCTAGCTGCAAAAAGGTCAGTCCGAGCCAGCCGAGATGCAGGTGACTGTCAATCAGACCCGGCGTTGCCGTGCAGCCATGCAAGTCAATCACCTGCGCATCGCTTCGCCCGTATTGCAGCAGCATGTCCGCGTCGCTGCCCAGATCGTGGACCAGCCCGTCCCGCACGACAACAGCCTCCACAAACAAATGTCTCGAATCTCCCGTGTAGATGCGGCCGTTTTTGAAAATGGTCGTCGCCATGTTGGTTCCCCCTTGTGAATTGCGATCCTTCGCTATCCCCTCTCCTTATTTGTTTGCCAATCACCTTTTTCCTTCCTATTCTGAAAAAAACTTCGGCTTTCTGCTTCCTGGGCCGCCAATAGCTGAAAGCCTTTTCTAAATCAAGGAAAATCTGGTACTTGCTTTGCATCCTGTTGAAAGCTTGCCAGGTGGGGCACGTTATGTTCATGGCCCACTAACGAAGCGGGGTGATCGTATGCAGCAAAAAACGAAGAACCGCCTTTCTGCTCTTTTCCAGCCGCAGAACAACAGCTTTGCGAAATCGGCGGGCACCGCTTCTCCCGAGCAGCACAAGCCGGGGGAGCTGGACAGCCAGGCCCGGCTCCTGCTGCTGGTGAACGGACTGTTCATCGCCGCAGGCTCGCTCTCCGGCACGTTCGTGAACGTCTATTTATGGAAGGTAAAAAGCCAGTTTGCCCCTATCGCCTGGTTCACATTTGCTACCCATCTGGCTGGCGCCCTGACCTTTTGGATCGCGGGCGCCTACGTCAAACGGTTCAACAAAATGAACATCTTGCGGGCAGGGATGGCAGGCTCGGCGCTTTTTTACATGCTCGTGCTGCTGGCAGGTCCTTTAGCCGTCTCGTACGCTGTCCCGCTCGGGCTGGTGCAAGGGATGGCGGTCGGCTTTTTTTGGCTTGCCTTCAATGTCGTCTACTTCGAGATTACCGGACCGGACAACCGCGACCGTTTCAACGGCTGGGCAGGCTTGCTCGCTTCTGTCGGCGGCATGCTTGCTCCGTGGCTGTCGGGCTGGCTCATTTCCCGGCTGCCTGGCAGCAGTGGCTACCGCCTGATCTTCGCCCTCTCGCTCGCTTTGTTTGTCGTCGGCGGCATCATCAGCTTTTTTCTGAAAAAGCGCCAATCGGAAGGGTTGTACGCCTGGGGCTTCTCCTTTCGCTGTCTGCGCGAACAGCCGGAGTGGCGCTGGGCTGCCGCCGCACTGGCCGCGCAAGGGATGCGCGAGGGCGTGTTCGGCTTCATCATCGGGCTGTTCGTGTACATTGCCACCAAAAGCGAGATGACGCTCGGCAACTTCTGGCTGATTACATCGGCGGTCGGGCTGTGCAGCTACTATGCTGCGGCCAAATGGTACGCTCCGCGCTACCGCAAATGGGGCATGCTCATCGGAGCGATCGTGATGTCCGGCATCTTGCTCCTATTTTTCTGGCAGGTGAGCTATGTGACGCTGCTCGCTTTCGGAATCGCCGTCTCGATCGCCTACCCGCTGTTTTCGATGCCGATGATCTCGACTGTCTTTGACTTGATCGGCACCAATGAACAAAGTGCGCGCAACCGGGTCGAATACGTCGTCCTGCGCGAGTTCGCGCTCGATGTCGGCAGGCTGCTGGGAATCTCGCTGTTTTTGTTGGTTACCTCGTTCAGCGTCTCTGCGCTCACGCTGAACTGGCTCGTATTCGCCATCGGCACAGGACCGCTGATCGCCTGGCTGTGCATGACCAGACTGTTTTCTGCGGCAAACGCAAAGCAGAGCCGCGCGTAGCCCCGGCTCCTGGCAAAAAGCACGGGGCTGTTGATTCGCAAAGTTTTTACTTAGCACGCTGACCAGCCATTGGTATAATGAACCAAAGGGCAGTCGATCTCCACGGTTATCGCCCGTGAGATCAACTGCCCTTTTTGGCGCGTACATAAATGGATGAAGGAGAGAAACCGTGAAAGTCAAACGCATTTTATTCATCCTCGCGTTTTTGCTCGGCCTCGGCTACTTCGGCCTGTTTGCCGAGCAGCAGGGCGTCCCGACCGACAGCGCTGCGACGCAGGCGGATGTCATTTTGCATTTTCCCCGCGAACGGTATCCCGAGACGGCGCAGCACATTCGCTCCGCCATCGAAAAAGGCCAGCCTGCCGTCTGTACCATCGACCGCAAAGCGGCGGACAAGCATCGCGAGGAATCGCTTTCCGGCATTCCGACGAAGCGCGGCTACGATCGGGACGAGTGGCCGATGGCGATGTGCAAGGAAGGCGGCAAGGGCGCCGATATCGCTTACGTCTCCCCTTCCGACAACCGCGGAGCAGGCTCGTGGATTGCCAACCAGCTTGAGGATTACCCGGACGGCACCCGCGTGCAGATTGTCATTGACGATCAGCCCGCGCATTAGAAAACGCGGCTGCGCCTCGCTTTTTGGCGCCCGAGAAAAACCCGCCTGGACGACGTGTGCCAGGCGGGTTTTGTCTTTTCCCGTTCAGGAAGAAATGCGCCAGCCGCTCGACTCCTGCTGCAGCCGCCACAACCTGGCATACAGACCTTGCCGCTCAACCAGCTCGTCGTGCGTCCCTGCTTCGACGACGCGGCCTTTGTCCAGCACGTAGATGTTGTCGGCGTGACGAATCGTTTTCAGCCGATGCGCAATCGCAATCACGGTTCGGCCCTCAATCAGCGTATCAATCGCTTTTTGAATCTGCGCTTCGTTTTCCGGATCGAGCGAGGCAGTCGCCTCATCCAGCAGGACGATTGGCGCATTTTTCAGAATCGCCCGCGCGATGGAAATTCGTTGCTTTTCCCCGCCGGACAGCGTGCTGCCGCCCTCGCCTACCATCGTCTCGTAGCCGTTCGGAAGCTGCACGATGAAGTCGTGGCAGCACGCTTGCCTGGCCGCCGCTTCGATCTCCTCCTGCGTCGCGTCCCTTTTTCCGAAGCGAATGTTGTTGGCAATCGTGTCCTGGAACAAATAGACGTCCTGAAACACCATGGATATGCGGGACAGGAGCGCCTCCGGGTCCATGCTCGCCAGCGGCTTTTGCCCCAGCAGCACCTGGCCCTCAGTCGGGTCGTAAAAGCGGGCGATCAGGCGCAGCACCGTGCTTTTTCCGCTGCCGGACGGCCCGACCAAAGCTGTAAACGAGCCGGTTGGCATGCGCATGCTGACGTTGTTCAGCGCCATGTTTTCGTTGTACCCGAACGAGACACGTTCGAGCGTCACGTCGTTTTCCTCCGGCGGCTGCAGCTCGCCTGGCATGATCGGCTCCCCCAGCAGTTGCACAATCCGCTCCCCGGCCTGCTCGTGGTAACGAAATTCGGCATAGTTGACAAGCGCGGTAGTCAACGGGTCGAAAATGCGCGTGCCGACCAGAAGGAATAGGACGAATGTAATCAGGTCGAGGCTGCCTCCCACCAGCAAGTACACTCCTGTCATGACCATGAGCGTGAGTCCGGCCCGGATGAAGGCGATAGCACAGAGCACAATCGGGCCGAGCAAGCCTTCGATGCGAATGCTTTGCCGCATGAACTCGCGAAACGACCGCTCCAGCCGCACGAAGCGCTCACCCGTCAAGTTGTACGCCTTGATGACGCGGATGCCGTTCAAATATTCCTGCAAGCGGTTGGCTGCGTCGATTTTGGCCCGCATATGCTGGGCGCCCAGCTTTCGCTGCAGCCCGGACGTCGCGAGCACGAGCAGGATCGCGACTGGAAAGGCAGCAAACAAGGCCAGCGCCATGCGCCAGTCGATAAAGGACAGCCCGGTAATGGCGATGACAGGCATGAGCAGCGCCCCGATCATTTGCGGCACGAGGTGGGAAATCCCGTGCTCGACCATCGTGAAATCGCCCATCATCATGTTCGCCAAATCGCCCGGGTCGCGTTTGTTCAAATAGCCGAGCGACAGCTTGCGCAAATGCTCGGCGAGCCTGGCCCGCCCTTCTGCCGCCACGCTGTAGGCACCGCGAAACTGCGTGCGGTAAGCGGGCATCTCCGCCGCAAACAAAAGCAATAGCGAGACGACGAGCCAAACGCATACCCACCATTGCCTCGTCGTGTCAAGCGGCGCGTCCGGATGGACAAACGGCTCGAAAACCAGGCGCGTCGCCTCGACCAGCAAGGCAAACGGCACAATGCTTGCGAGGTTGGCCAGCGTCGTATAGATAACCGGCTTTAGCAGCGCCCGCGGTTTACCGGCTGTAATATTGCTGAGCATGCTCATCGGTATCCACCCTCCCTCTCTGTTTCCCGATCTGCCAGTTCTGGGCATCTGTGTACGCCGCCCACATCCGCGCGTACAAGCCGTTTGCCTGAAGCAGCGCTTCGTGCCGTCCTTGCTCGACGACCTTGCCTTTTTGCATGACCAAAATCTGGTCGGCCTCGCGGATCGTCGACAGACGGTGCGCAATGACGATGACGGTTTTGCCTTTTACCAGCTCGGCCAGCGCCAACTGCATTTCGTACTCGTTTTCCGGGTCGGCAAAAGCGGTCGCTTCATCGAGCACGAGAATCGGAGCGTTTTTCAAAATCGCCCGGGCTACCGCCACGCGCTGCTCCTCTCCTCCCGACAAATAGACGCCGTCTTCCCCGATCAGCGTGTCGTAGCCTTGCGGGAGCTTTTGAATAAACGCGTGGCACTGCGCGGCCTTGGCTGCGGTATAGACCGCCTCGGGCGCCGCGTCCGGCATCCCGACCGCGATGTTGTTGTACACCGTGTCGTAAAACAAAAACGTCTCCTGGAACACAAACGCGACGGTATTCATCAAATCAGAGCTGGACATTTCCCGAGTGTCTACGCCGCCGATGCGGATTGCCCCTTCCTGCACATCCCAAAAGCGCGGGATGAGGTTCGCCACCGTAGACTTGCCTGCCCCGGACGGACCGACGAGCGCCGTCACCTGCCCGTGGCGAGCGAGAAAGGACACGCGGGAAAGAGCTTCTTTGCCTGCCTCGCCCTCCGTGGAGTAAGCAAACGAGACGTCGTCAAACTGCACATCAAAATGCTCGGGCTGCCTGGAAGCAAGCGGCTCGGCGACAGGCGGCTCGGCGAAAATCCGATCCATCCGCTCCACCCCTTCGCCAATGTCGCGCAAAGTCGAGGTCAAAAACATGATCTTGAACATCGGCGCGGAAATGCCGGGCGCCATGACGAGGAAAAAGAGCAGGACAGACGCAAAAGCGACGTTTTGCGGGTCGCGGCTCAACAAAAACACGCCCACAGGCAAAATGAAGGCGGCGAACGAGCCCAAAATCACCTTGAACGTCAAATAGCCGGTTTGAAAAGCGTTCGTATGCTTGACACAGTAGTCTCGATACGCAATCATGTCCGCGTAAAAACGCCGAAAAGAGTGAACGGTTTGCCCGAACACTTTAATCGCCGGCATGCCACGCACGTACTGGACGGCCGATCCGTTCATCCGCTCCAGCGAGTCGTAGTACTTCCTGACATTTTCTTTTGTTCTCGTACTGGCAAACGACAGGACCTGCACCAGCAGCGCGAGGACGATTGGCACTACGCAGGCGAGCGCCAGCCACACATTCAGGTAAAACATGACGCCGATCATCACAACCGTCGTCACGATCACCTGCACCAGATCGGGCAATTGGTGCGCGACAAACGTCTCTACTTTTTCCACGTTTTGCTCCAGCGTCTTTTTCACGGCCCCCGTCGACGTTCCGTTCAGCCAGCCCAGCGGCAGTCGGCCAATATGCGAAGCCAGCTTGACGCGCAAGCCGTACAAAATGCGAAAAGCAGCGATATGCGAAACCATCCCGCCTGCGTACATCAGAATGAGACTGCCGACCAGTCCGGCCAGCGCGCTCACTCCCCAGCGGACCATGTACGCCCCGTCGGCATTCGCCGGAGCCGAGGCATGGAGCAATAGCTCCTGCAAAATAAAATAGACGGATGCGTAAGGAATCAGCATGCAGATCGCGCTCAAGGACGACAAAATCCCCGAGACAACCAGCAGGCTGCGTTTTTCGTCTGCGATTTCCAACAGACGAAGCACTCCTTTTTTCTCGCTCATCCTACTCCACTCCTTTCCAGCGAAGTTATGCGGCCTGCTTTTTTGGCAAGCAAGCAGGCCTATGCAAACATTTTGAGAAACGAGATGTCCCCGAGCAAACCGGATGCGGCAAGCCCGACAACCAGCAGCCCGGACAACAGCCAGTGCAGCAGGATAAACTGCCAGTCTGCCCGGTGAAATTCACTTTTCTGCTTTTTGCCGCTGGTCGGCAAGCCCGACTTCGCGCAAGGCCCGCGTGATGCGCTGCTCCATCTCTGCCCGCTCCAGGCACAGGTTTTCCAGACCGAACGCCACCTCGTCCTCCACCGTAAACGCAACCAGTTGGGCTTCCGGGTCCTGAAACACCATCCCGACGTGCATCGCCAGCTCGCCTACTGTCGCCTCCCGCGTGTTTCGCCCGGCGACCCGGACCTCGCCGTCATAGCTGCCTTGGAGCGCGTGGGGAATCAAGCCGTTCAGCGCGAGAACCAGCGTGCTTTTGCCCGCGCCCGATGCTCCTATGACGAGCAGCAGCTCGCCTGTTTGCACGCGAAAAGTCACGTTGCGGATGACAAGCTGCTCCGCGTCGTCGTAGCCAAAGCAGACATTCCGCGCTTCCAGTACGCCGCTTACCATCGGCTACCGTCCTGTCCGGTTCGCCAGGTTCACGCGATAGTCCGCGAGCAAGCCTGCCTGCAAAAGCGCGTGGCACAACGCCCGGGAGAGCCATGCCGCCAGCATGTAAACGTAATTCACGCCAATGATGACGATGGCAAAGACGACACCGAGCAGTCCTGCCATCAGCAGGTCCTTTGTCCTCCAATATCGCTGGACGCGTCCCGCCTTCTCCAAGCCTGTTTTCATTGGGTTCCCCTCTCTAGCGCTTGCTGCTTTCTGTTTTCCCTCTTCATCATAAGGGGAAGGCCCTGGCCTTTACCGCCATTTCACGGAGAGACGCTGCCCCTGGACGGAGAAATTGCCCATTTCTCACGGTCATGCGCTGACGGTGAGTTGCGCGCAACGCAAGCAGTCGGCCCTGTTTTTCGGGGCAAAACGCCGCGCCCCATTCACTAGAACACTGGGCTGCGAGCTTTTCGTCCCCAAATGGCAAAGGACACAAGTCTCGCTTTCTCCCTTTGTTCGCAGCCTCGCGATGTCGCCCTTATACTGCTCAGAATCTTCTCCCTTCTTGTCTGTACAAAAAAGACGCCCTGCAACATGCAACAGAGCGCCTTTCTCGCTGGTTTATCGTTTCTCGACCCGTTTGCCGTACAGCTCGGGTTGATGCCGTACGTTTTGCGAAAAATCGAGGCAAAATGGCTGAAATTGCTGTAGCCCACGAGCAACGCCGCCTCGCTGACGCTGATCCGCTCTCTTTCCAGGAGCAGCTTGGCCTTTTCCAGCCGACTCCGTAAACTGTGAAAATTCGGCTTGAATACGCATCTGTCCCATCCTCTTTTTAGTCCGGCATGTATGGTAAGCGAACAACCGTCGCTGGCTTGCACATTTTCTTCCATTATATTGATTTTGATTCTCATTATCAATGAAATTCGCTTCTTTGCCACTAATCGGCATGCACAAAAAAACCTTTGCCGCCCAGAAATTCACCGGGCAGAAAAGGTTTCGTCCGTTCGCTTTACAATTACGCAGTCGTTGTTTTTTCTTTTGGCTTGGTCACGATGTGGTGACCGAGCGGCAAACCGCGCTGTTCCAGCTCATCCGCTGTCACAATGTGGAGCGTTTCGCTCTTACAGGGCATGGGCATCAATCCGCCCAAAGGGCTCATTACCCGTCCGATCGTGTCCGTCTCGATAAGCACGTACAAGCCTTTTTCCTCCAACTGCTGAATAAAATCCCCCCAACGTTTGGAAGTAATTTGATCGGCATGCTTGGTGAACATGACACCCATTTCTTGTGCTAGCATGTAAAATCTCCTTTGTCCTATCCATCAGATATCTGCTTCAAAAAAGATATCCTAACAATACAGGGAAACAGTCCGTTCTGGCAAAAAGCGTTTCGGCCAAAAAAAGACGAAAAACGGTTGTTTTTGACCGCTTTTCGTTTCAGGAATCCCGCATCTTCTTCACACACACCGTTTCAGCGCGGCACGCTGTTTTTTGCGGCTTGCCTTTTTGCCAAGAGCCCTTTTTTGCTTCATTGATAGCTGATCGCCTGTTTGCCCAGCGCTGTCCAGCTCGACTCCAAAGCCTTGTGCGCGACCTTCTGCTGCTTTGCTCCCGTAAGCGGATCGTTGACGTACGCGTAAGTCTCGTCATAGCCCACCAGCAAGACAGCGTGCTCGTCAAAAGGAGCTACCACTTTTTTCCCGTCCTTGTACCAGCTCTCCCACTCGGTAGGCAGTTGAAAATCTCCGGTCGCCCAGATCACGACCGGACGCCCCGCTGCCACCTGGTCCAAAAGCGCCTGGTAGGATGCCCCGGTCAAATTGACCGTCCGCTCGCCCATGTAGCGGCGCAGCAGCTTTTCCAGCGGCTTGTTGTAAACGGCGAAGCCTTTGCGCACCCCTGTCATGTCGCCGACAAACCCGATGTTCGGATCTCCCCATTCCTTGATGTCCCCTTGTTCCTTCACCAACGGCTCAGGATCTTTGGGCACTTGCTCGGCCAGCACCCGTTTGTCGACGTTTTGTCCGGCATGCCTCAGCAGCATCGCCAGGCTCGTTACTTCACAGCCGTTGTGCAGCTCCGGCTTCTGGCTAATAATCGGGACATCCAGCATCATTTTGGCTGGTCGCGGTGCTTGCTGCGGCGACAGGTCGAACAGCTTCTCCTGCTGCACACGCGCGGGCGCGACAGGGTCACGTGCCGGGTCCGCCTGTTCCTGCGGAAGTGTGCAGCCCGCCAGCATGGCAAACGCGGCTGCCCATGTAATGTTCCTTGCCCAACTCAACGTTCACGCCACTCCTTTGTCTTTTACCCACAGGGTGGCCCGGCCAGACAGTCGCGCATGAATGGTTAGTTTTAGAAAGGCGCTGCCAGCTCCGCATGCAGCAAGCGGGCAAACGAAAGCCAGTGCATCTCGGAGCCGGCCCGCAGCTTCAATCGCCGCGCTGCCTGATCTATGTGCACGACCTGTGCCGACAAGCGGCGCGGCGCCTGCCCGTCATAGTACGTCAACGTCAAAACGCTCTTTGTCTGGAACGCCTGCCACACCAGCTCGCTTAGCGCTCCCAGTTGCTCCTGGTCCAGCTCGGGCGGCACGTAGCGGCGCTCCTCTTCCTTCATGCGCACGTACATTTCCCGATGCTCCGGCAACACAAACCGGCTCGAGACGAACAAATTTTCCTTTTTGGATACGCGTGTCTCTCTCATGCTCGCTTCTCTCCTTGGTGATGATCTCGTACCCATGCGCCGACAAGCTCCTGGCACTCGGCGCGCAACACCTCAATGATATAGCTCGCTTCCCGCAAGTACCCGCGCTGCCGGTAATGAACCACGTACGCATAATCCTCGCGGCGAGCGCTGACAATCGTGCATCCGAGTTGCCGCAAATGACGGCGCAATTGCTGATGCTTACGCTCTGCCCAGCGGGAGAGCTCCTGGAACACGTCCTGATAAGACAGCTTCAGCGGTACAACTCCCATCTGCCCCGCATCCGCCATCACCGCGTGAAACAGGATGCCAAACAAAATATATTGACGCACCAGCTCTTGCTCCCTCGCTTCTCCTGACGGCATCGGCTCTGTCACTTGTAATGCCCTCCGATCTTGCGGGCACGCTCCTTGGCCTGCCCCGCCTCCAAGGCTGAGGCCGCTCGCAAAATCGCATCCTGGCCAAAGCGCGCCCGAATGTCGTCCATCGCCTGGGCAAGCGAGCGGCGCTTGTGCGTGTCTGTAAACAAATTCAGTTGCACGATATTATCAGGCACGAGCTGCCCTAGCGTGACGCCAATGCTGCGCACAGGCCCCCCTGTCCAGTGCCGCTCAAACAGGCGACAAGCCGCTTCGTACAGCGCCATGGCGTCATTCGTCGCTTCCGCAAGCTTCATCTGGCGGCCAAAACCTTCGCCAGCCGCCAGATTCGCGCCGCGACAGCCGATGGAGAGCACCGAGCCCATCCGTTCTTTTTGCCGCGCCCGTCGGCACACTTCCTCGCACAATTCCAACAGCACGACCTTGATTTCTTTTGCCGTATGGTAATCGCGCGGCAACGTCATATGGTGGCCGATCCCTTTTTGTGTCCCGTATTCGTTCAACGAAACCGGCGAGTCGTCCAGGCCGTGCGCTGTGCGCCACAGCACCTCGCCATTCACGCCCCAGTGGCGGATGAGCACGGCGGGGCTGAGCGCAGCGAGCTGGCCGATCTGATAGACGCCCATCCGGTGAAAATGGCGCTTCATGCGCGAGCCTACCCCGAACAGTTTTTCGATGGGCAGCCGCCACAGCGTGTCGGCCAGCTCTGCCCGCTTGAGCCAAAATATCCCGCTTTCCTGCTTTTTGGCGAAGTTGTCACAGGCCATTTTCGCGAGGACCTTATTCTCTCCAATTCCGACCCGGCAGTTGACTCCCGTCTCCAGCCAGACGCGCTGCCGAATCTGGGCAGCCAGCTCCAGCGGATCGCCAAACAAGTGGACGCTGCCTGTCACATCGAGAAACTGCTCGTCGACCGAGTACGGCTCCACCTGATCGGTAAACGACTGGAAGATGCGCGTGATCTGCATCGACACCTGAAGGTAGTGCTCCATGCGCGGGCGCACTACCACGAGCTGTCGACATTTTTGTTGCGCTTGCCACAGCGCTTCTGCCGTTATCACTCCGTATGATTTCGCAATCGGACACGCGGCCAGCACCACTCCACTGCGCCGCTGCGGATCGCCGGCGACCACGATCGGCTGATTGCGCAGCGCCGGATTCGCCGCTTTTTCAATGCTGGCATAAAAGCTTTGCATATCGATCAAAAAAACAATCCGTTTGCCCGCATTAGGCATCACCATCATCCCCTGAACAAGAACTTGTGTTCCTATATGAACTTTGTTCTCATTATAGCAAACGTATGTTCGTTTTTATACCTGTCCCTCCGAAAAAAAACATGGTAATTATTTCTGCAAAGACAAGCACACGCTGGCAGGTGTTTGGCCGAGCGTGTGCGAATCCCATATGATATGTTATTTTTTGACAACCGGAATCCAGATTTCACTGCGAAACGTCGGCGATGTCGTGTCTTTGTCAGCATTCCACAGCATCTCCGGCCCTTCGGCCAGCTCGTAGCCGGAAGACAAAAACCACTCGGAGTAGATGCGCCCCCAGACGTCCTGCAGCGTATCCGGAAAAGGCCCTACGGCTTCGAAGACGGCCCACGTAGAGGCCGGGACTTCCAGCTTCGCCAGGCTCTCCGGGCAGTCCAGCGTAGTCGCCACTCCGATGTAATGGTCCAGCTCGCCGTTGTCCAGGCGGCCGTCGGAAAAGTTCGTGGATGCGCTCAACATCCCGAGCGGCTCTACATTGGAAAGCGACTTGAGCAGGCGGATCTTCTCGGCGTCGAGTGACGCCCACATGGCGGCAATCTCGGGATTCACCCCGTTGTAGATCAGCGGAACCCTTTTCTTCAAGCCGACGATGCGAAATGCCTCTTTTTCTTCCATGCGGTAATTCATGGCACTGCCTCCTTTGATGGATAGATGAAAGGTCATTCGCGGATAGGCTTTCAAGGACTGCCCGCTGGCTCTCGCTTCGCTGGGCGTCACCCCGTGCATCTGGGCAAAGGCGCGAGCGAACGAGTCAGGCGAGTTGTACCCGTACTTGACGGCGATGTCGATCACCTTCAGCTTGCTGTCTTTCAGGTCGAAAGCCGCGAGTGTAATGCGCCTGCGCCGGATGTACTCCGAGAGCGGAATGCCCGCCAAGGACGAGAACATTCTTTTGAAGTGGTATTCCGAGCAGCACGCCACCCGGGCGACTTCCTTGAAGTCGATCTCGCCAGCGAGATGTTCCTCGATGTAGTCCAAAGCTTCATTCAGCTTTTGCAGCAAATCCATGAAAACGACCTCCCTCACCACCACAGAATAGCAGACGCCAAACGAAGCCATCCGACATTTCGTGCCCGATTATGCAGGCTCGCTTCGGCTGGCATTCCTAACAAGCATACCATACCGCACCGAAAGGGATTGTTGCCCATGACCGCTTCTCCCTTGCACGCCGAAATCGGAGGCATTTTCGTCGCTGTCCGCGACATCGACGCCGCTTATCGCTTTCTGGAGGAGCTTGGCGTGGAGCTGACCAGCCCCATCCAGCACGGGCACTGGTTCACCTTCAAAGATCCCGACGGAAATGCGTTGATGGCAGCCAAATGTTAGCAAAAAAGAAGAGGTGACCCGCATGACCGTCCGCCTGCGACTGACTGTACCGACAGACCTCCCGTTCGTCTGCGACGTGGAGCAAGCGCCAGAAAATGCCCCGTTCATCCTTCCGTGGCCGGAAGAGCGCCACCGCGAGGCTTTGGATGATCCCGACATCTTGCACATGATCGCCGAGAAAACAGAAACAGGCCACCCCGTCGGCTACGTCATCATCGCCGGGCTGGCCAGTCCGCACCATTCGATTGAGCTCTTGCGCATTACGATGGCAGTAAAAAGGCACGGCTACGGCCGTCGTGTCCTGCGCCAGATTAAAGAGTGGGCTTTTCGCGAACAAAAAGCCCATCGGCTGTGGCTGGACGTCAAGGAAACAAACGGCGTAGCCCGCGCGCTCTACCTGTCCGAAGGCTTCCGCGAAGAAGGAATCTTGCGCGACTGCCTGAAAACAGGGGACACTTACGAATCGCTGGTTGTTTTATCCATGCTGGCCGACGAGTACGAAGCCTAGCGTCAGGTCTGGCCAGCCGTCACAAGCTAGAAAGCCAGCGTCCGATCCGTCATCACGTACAGCCATTTGCCGTCCGCGCTCGCTCCCAGGAGGGAAAGCCCCGCAGGAAGGCCCGACACGAGCACAGACTGCTGCTTCGTATCGGCGTCAAACAAGTACAGCGACTGCTTCAAGTCGGTTTCCTGCGCGGCTTTTTCCCATTCGGTAAACAAATAGCGGTGCGTGCCAGGCAGCCACAGGCCCTGGCCGCGCATGTCCATCAACTGCACGTTGCCCTTGAACAGCCCTGCATTCCAGTACATTTGGTACTCCCCGTCTGTCGACTGGACATACCCGGACCAGAAATCAGCCGGAACCGGGGGATGCCAGTCGATGACCTTGCCGCTCTTCCAGTCGTAGCGCTGGCGAATCTCCACAAAGCCCGCTTCCTCGCTTCTCATGGCAAACGTGGCGTAGCGGCCGTCGTCATGGAAGGAGACAGGCAGCACTTCCCCGTTGAACTCGCTCGTCGGAATCCAGCCTTTGATCGCCCCGGCAATCCGCTTCTCTGTTCCTTTTCCCAAGTCGTACACGACCAGATCCAGGTCTTTTTTCTGGTCCGCTCGCCCCACCGCCATCAGCAACTGATTCTGATCGTGGCTAAAGCTGGCTCCGTGCACATACCCTTGCACCTGGACACGGGTGACGCTGTCGCTGTTCGGAACGGTTGTTCCTTGCTCCGGCTGGGCGTAAAAGAACCCGCGCCGATCGGCAAAAAATACGCCCTCTCCGCGGTAGTTGTCTGTCAGCTCGACCGGATACGGAGTCCGCTGCTTTGTTTTCGTATCGTAAATCGAGTAGAGCATCGGATAGCGGGCGTCGCACTCGCAATACTTCGTAAAGCGGCTCTGCAGCACGTACCGTTGCTCGCGGTCGAGCAGCTCCATATTGGTCATGACGGAAAAGTCAGTCAGCTTTTCGCGCACTTTGCCGTCTACGGAAACGCGCCAAATTTGCGCAGGCGGCAGCACGACGGCGTGAAAGGCGTTGGAATCGCCGACGACCGCGCCTTTTGCCGACTTGGCTCCGGCCGCGCTAAGCACGTATTCCGTCCAGTCCCGCTCCTTTGTCTCCTGTTCCGGAAGCGTCACCAGAACTTGCAGTTGGCGGTTGCTCGCCCAATGAAAAGCGAACGCTGGCTCGATGAAGCCGAGGCCCTCTCTCGCCGCTTCTTCCTTCGCATGCTTGCGAATCGCCGCCTCTACGCTTCCCCGGTCCATCTCCTCGCGGAAAAACAGCGTGTACGCTTGCGGAGCAGCGCCGACGACTGTACGCAGTGGCGACTGCAGGCGCGGCTCCTCGTTCAGTTGAATGACCACGTCTTCTTTCATGGCCGCATAGTCAAAAGGCCGCTCCGGCTGCTTCCAGTCACTCGCTGCCTTCGTCGACGCGCTCGCTGGTGCAATCTGACCGGACGCAGCGCGCACGGCCTGCCCTGCGCCTGTTTGTTTTTCTCCCGAAGCGGCTGCAGCGGTGCTGCAGCCTGACATGACAAGCAAAGAGAAGCCCAACGCGATGCTCATTCCTCGAAGATTTCGCAAAAACACAAAACTCGCCTCTCTCCCAGTAATTTTTTCCATCCTGATAGAAGAAAGACGTTTTTCGCTGTCGTTTCGTCACGTTTTTTCGAGGGTCGTTTTGCACAAAAAAGCGAAAAGACCTCCTTCGCACACACAGGTGCGGCAAGAGGTCCCTCTCGATGCTGCCTTAATCGAACACGATGCCATCGAGTACGCCTTCGCGCTGCAAATAGTCGCGCAACCACTGGTACGCCGGGTCTCGCCAAAACGAGTCGTCGGCCACCAGCCGCGCCGTCTCCTGTCTGGCAACCTCCAGCGCCTTGTAGTCGGACAACAGGTCAGCGACTTTGAACTCGGGCAAGCCGCTCTGCTTCGTGCCGAAAAAGTCACCCGGTCCGCGCAATTCCAAATCGCGCTGCGACAGCTCAAAGCCGTCCGTCGTCTCGCACATGACGCGCATCCGCTCTTTGCCGATCTCGGACTTCGGATCGGCAATCAGGACGCAGTACGACTGCTCCGAGCCGCGCCCGACCCGCCCGCGCAACTGGTGCAACTGGGCAAGCCCGAACCGCTCCGCGTCGTAAATGACCATGTAGGTAGCGTTCGGCACGTTGACGCCGACCTCGACCACCGTCGTCGAGACGAGAACGGCGTGCTCCCCGGCGAGAAAAGCTTGCATCACCGCATCTTTTTCCTTCGCAGGCAGGCGGCCGTGCATGAGCCCGACGCCGAACTCCGGGAAGACGTGGGAAAGCTGCGCGTGAACATCAATCGCGTTTTGCACGTCGAGCTTTTCCGATTCTTCGATGAGCGCGCAAATGACGTACGCCTGCCGCCCTTTGCGCAGCTCGTTGCGCATTTGCTCGAGGACAGCCGGGAACTGGTCGTGCTTTTTCCACGTCGTCTCAATCGGCTTGCGGCCTGCCGGCATCTGGTCGATCGTCGAGACGTCCATATCGCCAAACGCCGTAATCGCCAACGTGCGGGGAATCGGCGTGGCGGTCATGAACAGGACGTCGGGAGTGAGTCCCTTGTTGCGCAAAATGCGCCGCTGCTCGACGCCGAAGCGGTGCTGCTCGTCTGTAATCACCAGTCCCAGCCGCGAAAAGAACACGTCCTCCTGAATGAGCGCGTGCGTCCCCACGACGACGTCGATCAGCCCCATTTGCAGCGAGCCGATGACCTCCCGTCTGCGCTTGGCCGTCAAGGAACCGGACAGCAAGGCGACCTCGATGCCGTAGTCCGCCAACAGCTTCGTCAGCGACTGCACATGCTGCTCGGCGAGAATCTCGGTCGGCACCATCAATGCTCCCTGATAGCCAGCCTTCACGGCAGCCAAAAGCGCAATCGCAGCCACTACGGTTTTCCCTGAGCCGACGTCTCCCTGCAACAGCCGATTCATCGCATGCGGGGCGCGCATGTCGTCCAGTATTTCCTTGACGACCCGCTTTTGCGCATCGGTCAGCGGAAACGGCAGCCCTTTGACAAACTGCCGCACCTCGTCCATCGGAATGGCGAGGGCCACGCCTTCCGACTGCTGCCGATTGATGCGGCGCAGCGTCTGGATTTTCAACTGAAATAAAAACAGTTCCTCGAACATGATCCGGCGCCGCGCCTGCCGCCCGTCCTCGGCGTTTTCCGGAAAGTGAATCGAATGAAACGCCGCCACGCGCGGCATCAGCCGGTAGCGTTCCACGATATCCGGCGGCAAAATTTCCGGAATGTCCTTGCCGTATTGCCGCAGCGCCTGCTGGATCGACTTGCGCAGCAGCGTGTGCGTCATATCGCCGCCAAGCGGATAGACCGGAGCCAGCTCGCCGCGTTTGGTCGCCCGCTCCGAATCGACCTCGGTCATCTCGCTGACCGTAATCTGGAGCTTGTGCTTGTCCCATTTTCCGGTCACGAGAATTTCCTTGCCGGGCGATAGCCTGCTTTTCACAAACGTCTGGTTGAACCAGACCGCCGTCACCACTACGCGATCCATGACCATTTTGACGGAGAGGCGCGATTTTCGTTTTCCATAAAAACGAACAGAGGGTTCGCCGTACACCGTGCCCGCCAGCGTGACCCTCTCTCCGTCTTTTACTTCTGTCAAATCGCGCACGCGGTAGTCTTCATAGCGGGAAGGAAAGTACTCCAGCAAGTCGCCGATGCTGTGAATTCCGAGTCCCGCAAATGCCTTCGCCCGTTCCTCCCCTACCCCGTGCAAAAGGGAGACAGGCGACTGATACACCCCGGCCATTTACTTCTCCAGCCGTACGCCGAATACTTTCGCTTCGATCATACGGCCCGTCTGGGTAGCCGCCAGTCCGCCCTGCGCCGTTTCCTTGAGCGCAGTCGGCATGGAGCAGCCAATCCGATACATCGCGTCAATCACTTCGTCTGTCGGGATCACGCTCTTGATGCCCGCCAGCGCCATGTCGGCTGCGACTGTCGCAATCGCGGCTCCCATCGCATTTCGTTTGACACACGGCACTTCCACCAGTCCGGCTACGGGGTCACAGACCAGACCGAGCATATTTTTCAGCGCAATCGCGACTGCCTGCGCGGATTCCTCCGGGGTACCCCCCGCCATCTCGACAATCGCGGCCGCCGCCATCGCTGTCGCCGAGCCGACCTCTGCCTGGCAGCCGCCCGCAGCGCCGGAGATGAACGCGTTATTGGCGATGCAATAGCCAATCGCGCCTGCGGTGAACAAGTAGTTGACCATCTGCTCGCGCGTCGGCTTCAGCTTGTCCGAGACAGCAAACAGCGTTCCCGGCACAATCCCACAGGCACCTGCTGTCGGCGTCGCCACGATCGTTCCCATCGCCGCGTTTACTTCGTTGACCGCAACCGACATCGAAACGGCGTTGAGCAGCGTCGGGCCGGACAGGAAAGGCTTGTTCTTCATATAGTCTTGCAGCTTTTTCGCATCGCCGCCCGTCAGTCCGCTATGGGAGCGAATGTCTTCGGTAAGCCCGCGATGCACGGCTTTTTCCATCACGTCAAGATTGGCGTACATATCTTGCATAATCGCGTCTTTCGTCCGCTGGGACACTTCCATTTCCGCTTCAATCATCACCTGGGAGATTTTTTTGCCCTGGGATTCGGCCAATTCTACCAGTTCAGCTACGTTACGAAACATCTGGTTGATTCACTCCTCTGCTCCTGCTTTTTTCGCGCATCTGGCTGAAAGACAAGCTAGAGCGAAAGCAGGGAAACATCAAAAATATGGGGGATCTGACGAATTTTCTCCAGCACTTCCGGGGATACCGTCGAGTCCGTCTCAATCGCCATCAAGGCCCGCGAGCCGCGCTCGTGCCTGGACACTTCCATGAACCCGACATTGATCCGATGCTCCGTCAGCACTTTGGCCACGGCAGCAATCATCCCGAAACGGTCTTCATGCAAAACGAGGAGCGTCGGCGTATCGAAGCCGAGCTGGAACGAAAATCCGTTTAACTCCAGCACCTCGATCTTTCCGCCGCCGATCGACACGCCGACCAGTTCCACCTGTTTTTGATCGTCGGACAGCCTGATCCGTGCCGTGTTCGGATGCTCGGTCAACACGTCCGATGTCGTCAGCACCACTTCGATTCCTGCTTGTTCCGCAAGCGAGAGCGAGTGCTTCAGGCGCAAATCGGACGTATCGAAGTCGAGAATCCCGGCCACCGTTGCCACGTCGGAGCCATGACCCTGATACGTTTTCGCAAATGAGCCGTAAAAAGTAATGTCTGCCCGCTTAGGCTGCCGTCCGAACAGCTTGCGTGCCACCCGGCCAATCCGGGCAGCGCCAGCCGTATGGGAGCTGGATGGTCCAACCATGATCGGGCCGATGATATCAAATACGCTTTTGTACTTCAACCGGTTCTCCTCCTGAATGACAAAGGGGTTCAACAAGATTCACTCTCATTGTATCCTACAGGCTGTCAAAGCGCCACATGGGAAAGTGTAGCGTATGTTTGGCCGCCTCTGTTGCGGTCGTCCCTCTTTTTGAAACCATTTCCTCCCCATACCGTACCTATTCCTATAGGGGGAATTGGTGTGGCTGTGATCGAAATTCTTTTTTTATGTCCTGTTTCACTAGCGTTGCATTAATCTTTTCATACCAGAGCATTTTGCAGAAATCTGAGCCCTTGAGACACAAGGATTTCTAGGGATAAAAAAGGGACTTCACCCCAATTTGGA